>NZ_JBEZKZ010000058.1:0-11941 GCF_040651895.1 Streptomyces sp. NPDC048352 | reverse complement strand
GACAACCGTGGTGGCGGCTTCCGTCGCGATGACCGTCCGTCCGGTGGTTTCAACCGTGACGACCGCGGTGGCGACCGTGGTGGCTTCCGCCGCGACGACCGTCCCTCCGGTGGCTTCCGCTCCGGCGGCGCCGGCGACCGCCCCTACGGCCGTCGTGACGACAACCGCCCGTCCGGTTCGACCGGCTCCTTCGGCGGCCGTCGTGACGACAAGCCCCGCTGGAAGCGCAACGGCTGACGCCTGAGCGCCGCCTGACGAGGACTCGGCCCCCACAGCACTCCGGTGCGGTGGGGGCCGAGCCCATTTCCGGCCGTTTCGCCCCTCCCGCGCCGGTTGGCGGGAAACCGCCGGGGCCACACCCGGCGATACCCGATCGGTCAGCAGCCCCTCTCCGGCTATGCTCTGGGGTGAGCACGTGGAGGGCCATTAGCTCAATTGGCAGAGCAGCGGACTTTTAATCCGTTGGTTGTCGGTTCGAGTCCGACATGGCCTACCGCTCGCAGGCGCCCCATCCGAATACTCCGGGTGGGGCGCTTCGCTGTTCCCGGGACCGCCGGTGGCTTGATGCGGGTGCTGCTCCCGGCGCCGGGATTATTCGGTTCTTAGGCCTCTGACCTGCGGTGATGTTGGTTCGTGGGGGTGTGGGCGGGTTAATTGGCGGGAGCCGTCCCCCGGATGACGTAGAGTTGGGTTTACCGACGCGGGGTGGAGCAGCTCGGTAGCTCGCTGGGCTCATAACCCAGAGGTCGCAGGTTCAAATCCTGTCCCCGCTACTCAGTACGAAGGCCCGGTTCCCCTGTGGAACCGGGCCTTCGTCGTGTCCGGACCTTTTACGCGGCGCCCCCGCGGGCGGTGCCCGTACGCGGGCCGCCGTCACCCCTTCGGCCCGGCCCGCTCGCCGAAGGGGGGCGTCCGGCGCCAGCCTTGAGGCTCGGGGCGCGACCGGGCGGCAGGAGAGCAGCGTGGCGGGGCTGGGCCGGCAGGACGGCGACGGCGGCGCGGACGGCACCGCCCGGCGGGTGGTGCGGACCATGCCGGTCCTGCTGATCCTGCTCGGACTGGTCTTCGACCTGGCGACCCCGCCCAGTTTCACGGGTTCCCCCTTCTTCACCGCCGCCCCGCTCATCGCGGCGCCCCTCTACGCCTTCCGGGCCACCGCGCTGACCGGGATCGCCTCCTCGCTGACCGTCGTCGGCCTGCACCTCCACAACGGCACCAGCGCCAAGGTGGAGGCCCTGACCGAGCTGGTGACGGTGGTGACCGTCTCGGCGCTGGCGCTGCTGATCAACCGGGTCGTACGGCGCAGCGGCGAGCGGCTCGCCTCGGCGCGCGGGATCGCCGAAGCCGCGCAGCGGGCCGTGCTGCCGACCCCGGCCGAGCGGATCGCCGGGCTGCGCGTCCACGCCCGGTACGAGGCCGCGCAGGCCGATGCGTTCATCGGCGGGGACCTCTACGCCGTCCAGGACACCCCGTACGGCGTGCGGCTCGCGGTCGGCGACGTCCGGGGCAAGGGGCTGGGTGCCGTCGAGGCCGTCGCGGTGGTGCTGGGGGCCTTCCGGGAGGCGGCGGAGACCGAGCCGACCCTGGAGGGGCTCGCGCAGCGCCTGGAGCGGGCGCTGGTCCGGGAGGGCGCGAGGCGGGGCAGCCTGGACGCGGTGGAGGGGTTCACCACGTGCGTGCTCGGGGAGGTCCCGCCGGGCGCCGAACGGCTCCGGCTGCTCAACCGGGGTCACCCGGAGCCGCTGCTGCTGCACGCGGACGGGCGCGTGGCGGTACTCGCCCCGGCCGAGCCGGCGCTGCCGCTGGGCCTGGGCGAGCTGGCGGCCGACGGGGCGGGCCGGCCCGAGGAGCGGCCCTTCCCGGCGGGCAGCACGCTGCTGCTGTACACCGACGGGCTGAGCGAGGCGCGGAACGGGTCGGGGGCCTTCTACGATCCGGCGGCCCGGCTGCGGGGACGCGTCTTCGCGGGGCCGGAGGAGCTGCTCGGGGCGCTCAGCGACGACGTACGGCGGCACACGGGCGGCGCGGCGACGGACGACATGGCGCTGCTCGCGGTGGGCCGGGCGGGGGAGGGGCGGCCGGGGCGCCGGCGGACCGTTCCGGCGGCGCACCACGACGGCCTGTGAGTCGCCGTGCGTAGCGAAGCCGGTGCGCTCGGTCAGGCAGGTGACGGTGTGTCATTTGGTCGGTGTGGCTGAAGTGAGGGGGGTGGCGTGGGCGGATTGACCCGAGTTGGGCGCCGGTGGGGCCAATGCGCTGGCCAAAGCTGTTCAGGGCGTGGCTGATTGGCGTTAACGATCAATCGCATCAGCTTGGAATCACACCTCCCCGTAGATTACCTTTCGATAACGCAGCGCGGTCGTCCCAGCCGTCGCAACGACGGCACCCGTTTGCGTTCTCGCCCATGAGGAGTGTGCCCCGGTGGCCTCCAACTCGCCTGCCCCTGAAGGCATCGACGTCCAGGAGACGCCCACCGCCGGAGCCTGGGGCGAGTGGAACCCCACGGAGGACTCCGCCCGCCCGGTCCGCGGCAAGCACCGCGTCCTCAAGCCGCGCGGCGGACTCGCCCGCAGCTCGACCGTGCTCGGCGTCGGCGTGATCGCGGCGGTCGGCGCGGGCGGCATCGCCACCGCCCAGGACCGGCCCCAGGTCGCCATATCCATGCCCTCCATGCCGGATCTGCTGGGCGGGGGCGGGAACTCCGGCGGCGGCGAGGTGCACACCGCCGCCGCAGCCGACTCCGCTGCGGGCGCCGGGGGCGGGGCCGCGACCGCGGACCTGCCGCGGCAGGCCGACGCGGGCGAGGCGCTGCGCCACCGCATCCTCCAGCAGGCCGAGTCGCAGCAGGACGCCGTCGACGCCCAGGTCCGGGCCGACGCGGAACGGTCCGCGCGCGAGAGCGCCGCCCAGGAGGCCCGGACCCAGCGGGAGGCGGCCGACAAGGAGGCCGAGCAGGCGCGCGCCGCCGCCGAGCAGGCCGCCGCGGAGAAGGCCGCCGCGGACAAGGCGGCCGCCGAGCAGACCGCGGCCAAGGCCGCTTCGGGGGCGGGCCCGGCGTCGGGTACGGGCACGAGGGCCGCCGGCGGTTACTTCCTGCCGACCTCCTCCTACACCCTCACCTCGCACTACGGCGTCTCCGGCTCCATGTGGTCCTCCGGCTACCACACCGGCCTCGACTTCGCCGCCCCCACCGGCACCCCGGTCAAGGCCGTGGGCGGCGGGAAGGTCATCTCCGCCGGCTGGTCGGGCGCCTACGGGTACCGGATCGTGCTCCAGCTCGACGACGGTACGGAGGTCTGGTACTGCCACCTGTCCTCGATGTCCGTGACCTCCGGCTCCGTGGGCGCCGGCGAGACCATCGGCCGGGTCGGCGCGACTGGCAACGTCACCGGTGCGCACCTCCACCTCGAGGTGCGCAAGGGCGGCTCGACGGTCGACCCGCTGGCCTGGCTGGGCTCGAAGGGCCTCGACGTCTGAGACGACCGGGCGACTACGGCCCCCCCCTTCAGGTCGGGGAGGCCGACAGCTCCGGCTTCCTGGCAGCCGGTACGGGGACCCGCGCGGGCGGCGCGGCCGACGGGCTCCAGCGCGGTGGGGGCAGCAGCTCCTCCAGTACGGCGGCCCGGGTCAGCGCGGGCGCGGCCGTCGCGCGGCGGTGCCAGAGCCGGTGCAGCAACTCGCGCTCCCGCTCGGCGAATTCCGGGTCCCTGTCGCCCGGGCCGGAGCGGCGGGCGTGGCGGCGCAGCAGGGCGAGGGCGGCGGCGTCCGCCGCGTACCGGGACACCGCGCGGGCGGCGGGGCGGCCTCCGCTGCGGCGGGCCAGGACGCGGGCCAGTGAGCGGGCCGGCATCGAAGCCAGGGCCGGCACCTCCGCCGGACCGAGCCAGCCCGCTGCGGAGTACACCGACAGCTCCGCGGACACGGCCCGCAGCCGCCGGCGCCGTATCCGCACGGCCAGCCCCAGCAGCAGGGCGAACGCCGGGACCATCACGCAGCCGTAGACCGCGTAGAACCCGTACTTCCCGAAATGCGAGGAGCCGTTCCACAGCGCGTGCGCGCCCATGGCCGACGCCAGGCCCAGCAGCGGCAGCCCGGTCCGGCGCGTGCGGCGGACCGCGAGCGCGGCTGCGCCGAAGCCGAGGCCGGTCAGCACCGTGAAGAGGGGGTGCGCGAACGGAGAGAGCACGACCCGTACGAAGAACGTCGCCGCCGTCACCGAGTCCAGGGCCCGGGTGCCGTGGGCCAGGTCCTCCTCGAAGGCGTTGCCCAGGTAGAGGACGTTCTCGGTGAAGGCGAAGCCGGTGGCGGTGAACCCGGCGAACACGAGCCCGTCGGCGGCGTCCCTGAACTGCCGTCTCCGGAAGAGGAAGACGAGGAGCAGGGCCGCCGCCTTGGCGGTCTCCTCGACGACCGGGGCGACGGCCACCGAGCCGAGCCGGTCGGCGGCCAAGGGGTCGGTGGAGGCCGCGGCCATCCACTCCGTGGCGAAGCTGTTGGCCAGTATCGCGATCAGCGCCGCGGTGCAGGCCCCCCAGCCGAAGCAGAACAGCAACGTCCGCCAGGGGCCCGGGGCGGCCCGGCCGAGCCACCGGAACACCGCCATCAGCGGCGGCACCGGCAGCAGGGCCAGCCCGAGGCCCACGAAGAAGCCGGCCGTGCCGGTCTGCTGCCGCACGAGTTCCAGGATGGCGGCCCCGGTGGCGGTGAGCAGCGTGACGAGCACGCACATGCGGGCCGTGCCCGACGTGCGTGCGAGCACACGGGAGAGCGCTCGGTACACATGATGACCCTACCGAGCGGGTCGGACACTCGGAGTGACGTTTGTCAGTTCTTGGGGCCGGGTTCGAGTGCCGGCCCGGTGCGGCGCGTGAAGAGGAGGTCGTGGACGACGTGGCCCTTGTCCAGTCCCTGGCCCTCGAAGCGGGTGAGCGGGCGGAACTCGGGGCGGGGCGCGTAGCCGCCGTCGGGCTGCGTGTTCTCGAACGCCGGGTGCGCGGTGAGCACTTCGAGCATCTGCTCGGCGTAGTCCTCCCAGTCCGTCGCGCAGTGCAGCAGCGCGCCGGGCGCCAGGCGGGTGGCGGCCAGGTCCAGGAACTCGGGCTGGATCAGGCGGCGCTTGTGGTGGCGGGCCTTGGGCCACGGGTCCGGGAAGTACACGCGCATCCCGGCGAGGGAGGCGGGCGGGAGCATTTCGCGCAGCAGGATGATCGCGTCGCCGTTCGCCACGCGGACGTTGGTGAGCCCGTTGCGCTCGGCGAGGGCGAGGAGGTTGCCCTGGCCGGGGGTGTGCACGTCGGCGGCGAGGATGCCGGTGGAGGGGTCCGCGGCGGCCATCTGGGCGGTGGCCTCGCCCATGCCGAAGCCGATCTCCAGGACGACGGGGAGGCCGCCGAACAGCTGGTCGAGGTCGATGACCTCGTGGCCGTCGATGTCGAGGCCCCAGGTGCCCCACAGCCGCTTCAGCGCCTCGCCCTGGCCGGTGGTGACCCGGCTGCGGCGCGGCTGGAAGCTGCGGATCCGGCGCTCGTGGTGGGAGCCGGCGGGGTCGGGCGCGGGGCCGTCGGGAAAACGCGGCTCGGTGCGCCACTTGGGCGGCGAGTACGGCGCCGCGGGGGCCTCCGGCGGACCGTCGGGGAGGCTGGGCTGGGGGTTCAGGGGCTCAGACACAATGCGGGGATTCTACGCGGTGACCCTGCCCTGGCCGTTGCCCTGGCCGTTGCCCTGGCCGGGCGGGGTGTGGCTCGCCGGTGTCCCGGTGGGCCGGTGGTGGCCCGTGGGGCGGGGGGTGGGTGGCGGGGTGTCGTGGGCCGGGGTCGGGGACGGGGTGGGGTGTCGTCCGGGGACGGGCTTCGATGTTCGGCGCCTGTTCCGGATCCCGTGGGGAAGCGGTGCCTCGCGCCGAATTCATCTCGTTTTAGTCCCGGACGACACCCCACCCCGCCCCCGACCCCTCCGGTGAGTGCCCACGTCCCCGCCTTGTGGGCATGACCCCGCCTGGCCGGCACAACCAGCCTCGTCGGTGTTTGAGGCGCGGGGTCTGGGGCGGAGGGGGCTCAGGGGAGGTGTCGGAGGGCTCGGGTGGCGATTTCGCGGCCGATCGGGAGCGACGCGGTCGCCGCGGGCGAGGGGGCGTTGAGGACGTGCACCGTCCGCGGCGCCTCCCGGATGAGGAAGTCGTCGACCAGGGTGCCGTCCCGCAGGACCGCCTGGGCGCGGACCCCCGCCGCCGCAGGGGTGAGGTCCGCCTCGGTGACGGCCGGCAGCAGGCGGCGTACGGCCTCCGTGAAGGCCCGCTTCGACAGGGAGCGGTGGACCTCCCCCGCTCCGTACCTCCAGTGCCGCGCGGCCATCCGCCAGGATCCCGGCCAGGCCAGTTCCGTGGCGATGTCCCGGGGGCGGACCGTGCCCCAGCCGTAGCCCTCGCGGGCCAGCGCGGGGACGGCGTTCGGGCCGACGTGGACCCCGCCGCCGATGCCTCGGGTGAGGTGGACGCCGAGGAAGGGGAACGCCGGGTCGGGCACCGGGTAGACCAGGCCGCGGACCAGTTCCGGGCGGGCCAGGTCGTGGTACTCACCCCGGAAGGGGATGATCCGCATGCCCGGGTCGTCACCGGCCAGGCGGGCGACCCGGTCGCACTGGAGGCCCGCGCAGTTCACCAGGACGCGGGCGCGGAAGACGAGGCCCGAGGTGGTGCGGACCGCCACCGCGGAGGGGCGGCGGGAGATCAGGTCCACCTCCGCGCCGTAGACGGTCTCCGCACCGGAGGATTCGGCGAGCTGCTCCGTGACCCGGCCGTAGTCCACGATGCCGGTGGTGGCGACGTGGATCGCCGCGAGGCCGCGGACCTCCGGCTCGTACTCCGCGATCTGGGCCGGTCCCAGCTCGCGCACCGGGATGCCGTTCTCCCTGCCGCGCTGGACGAGGGAGTGCAGGCGCGGCAGCTCGGAGCGGTCGGTGGCGACGATCAGCTTGCCCGTCACCTCGTGCGCGATGCCGTGCTCGGCGCAGAACTTGACCATGTCGGCGGCCCCGCGCACCGCGTAGCGCGCCTTGAGGGATCCCGGGCGGTAGTAGATGCCGCTGTGGATCACCCCGCTGTTGCGCCCCGTCTGGTGCCGGGCCGGGCCGGCCTCCTTCTCCAGCACGGTCACCCGGGTCCCCGGGGCAAGGCGCGACAGGGCATGCGCGGTCGACAAGCCGACGATCCCGCCACCGATCACCAGCACGTCGCAGTCCACGCTGACACCTCCCACCCCTGCATACTGCACCCCGCCACCGACAACGGGGCTACGCGGGTGTCACCAGCAGCGGCCGGGCGCGCTCGCGCAGCTCCGCCACGCGGGGCTCGTCGCCGTACGGTTCCAGCCGGTGCAGCAGGTCCCGTACGTACTCGTTCGTCCGCGCCGAGGAGATCCGGCCCGCCACCTCCACGGCCCGGGTGCCGGCCGCGCAGGCCGCGTCGAGGTTGCCGGACTCCAGCTCCGCGACCGCGCTCACCACCAGGCGCAGGCCGTGCGAGCGCACGTACTCCTCGGTGGGGCGCGACAGCGCCTGCTCGGTGAAGCGGCGGACCTGGCGGGGGAGTTTGAGATCCCGGTAGCATTCCGCCGCATCCGCCGCGAAACGGTCGTACGAGTAGAAACCGAGCCAGGTCGGATCGGGATCGCCCTCGCGGGAGCGTTCCAGCCAGGCCTCGGACGCCCGCAGCGCCGCCCCGGCGGCCGCCGAGTCGCCCGCCTTCGCGTGGGCCCGCGCCTCGACCAGGCGGAAGAAGCTCATCGTGCGGGCGGTGGCGAGCCCCCGGTTGCGTTCGACGGCGGCCTGGGCGAGGTCCACGCCCTCGTCGGGGAAGTCCCGGTAGGTCGCCTGGAGGGACATCGAGGCCAGCACGTACCCGCCGAGGGGGACGTCGGCGGCCGCGCGGGCCAGCCGCAGCGCCTGGATGTAGTAGCGCTGCGCGGCCTCCTGCTGGCCGGTGTCGAAGGCCATCCAGCCGGCCAGCCGGGTCAGTTCGGCCGTCGCCCCGAAGAGCGCGCGGCCCACCTCGTCGGAGTAGGAGCCGAGCAGCAGCGGCGCCGCGTCCACCCGCAGGCACTCGGGCACCATCGAGGAACGCCAGTCCCCGCCCCCGTACTTGGAGTCCCAGCGCCGGGCGTCCTCGGCGGCCTCGCGCAGCTTGGCCACGTCGCTGTGGCCCACGCGCTGCGGAGCGGCCGCGGGCGGCGGCGGGAGCGGCGGCGGGGGCGCGGTTTCGGGTCCGGGCTGGGAGGGCACAACGCCCTGAGCGGGGGTTTCCGGCGTCCGTCGCGGCGGGGCGGCGGCGGTGGAGGCCCGCACCGGAGCGGGCTCGCGGACCGCACCCGGCG
Organism: Streptomyces sp. NPDC048352; assembly: GCF_040651895.1. Lineage (NCBI taxonomy): Bacteria > Bacillati > Actinomycetota > Actinomycetes > Kitasatosporales > Streptomycetaceae > Streptomyces > Streptomyces sp. NPDC048352. The sequence goes on along the minus strand of NZ_JBEZKZ010000058.1, from coordinate 3,575 downwards.
CGGGACCGGCTGCGGCGGCCGGGGCTGCGGGGGCCGTCCGGGGCGTGGTGTCCGGGGCGCCGGAGGGGCCCGGTTCGCGGGCCACGGAGCTGTCGGCCGGAGATATCAGCCACCGCGAGGCGGGCGTCGCGTACGCCGACACCGAGAACGAACCGGCGAGCGACTGCCAGATCCCGCCACCGCCGCGCCGCCCGGCGAGGTCCAGCCGGTAGAGGTCGGTCGCCGAGCGCACCGCCGCCCCGATGTCGCGCGGGAAGGCCAACCCGACCTCCGGCGCGGGATCGGCGTCCGCCAGCCCGATCTCGTGCAGCGGGACCGGACGGCCCAGCTTCGCCCCGATGGCGGCGGCGATCAGGTGCGGCGCCGCGCCCTGCGGCACCATCCCCTTGGACACCCACCGCGCCACCGACGTCTTGTCGTACCGGAGCGTCAGACCGCGCTGCGCGCCCAGGTCGTTGACCCGCCGGGCCAGCCCCGCGTTGCTGATGCCCGCGAGGGCGAGGACGGCGCCGAGCTTCTCGTTGGGCTCCCGGAGCTCCCTGGACATGCGCCACCCCTCGTCACACGCGGAACGCAGACGCCGCCGGGGCATAGGCGCCCGGCATTTCGTAAACCCAGCGTAGTTCCCCGCCTCCCAAGCGTTAAGGCCCCGACTTCCGTATGGCGGGATTGTTGTCCGTATGCACAGTCGGCGCGGGGGGCGTGCCCCGGGCGCACGTGTCAGCTCGTGCTCCGGCCGTGTGGCCGTGCGCCCGGCCGTGCGCTCTGGCCGCTCCCGGGACCCGGCGATTCGATGTGCGGTGCGTGGGTCGGCCCGCCGCTGGATCCGGCGGGCCGGGGGATGCCGCTGCCCCAATCCCCGCGGGTGGCGGAACGGTCCGGGAGGTGGGAGACGCCTCCCGGGCCGCGCCCGCCGCCCCTCCGGGCTCCCCGCGCGGAGGCCCGTACGGGCCCTCAGTACGGCCGAAGAATGGCCGAAACCGACCTATGGGGCGGTGGGAACGGAACGCCAAATACCGTGTGGCTCAGGCGTGTTCGTTTACATGTGCGCCCCCCGAAGCCACTCCCGCACGCCCTTCTCGTGGCAGCATGGACCCCGAGCCACCCGGGGTCCCGCCGGCCGCGCCCTCCGAGCACCCAGGCATGCCGACGCACGGTGTCCGTGCCGTTCCGGCCGTCCGTTGCCCCGGTCATGTGCCCACGGGCTGGGGGAGGCGGCGGTGCGCTGGTTGGTCGGGTGGAGCAGTATCGCCGCGAGCTTCGGCACGGCAGGACGGGTCCCCTCTGGCCCCGGCTCCCACGACTCCCCCGGCGCTTCCTACGGCCGCCCGCCGCACGCCGGCCCGCCGCAGCACGGCGGCATCGCGGACGCCGCCCACGCCGACGACCCCTCCGCCCGGGACGCCGAACGCACCGTCCACCCCGTCGGCGCCCAGCTCCTGTGGGGCGACCCCGACCCCCTGTGGGCCGTCGGCGACTGGCGCCCGGACGAGGTCCGCACCGTCACCGCCGACCCCGCCGACCCCTTCACCCGCCTCGCCGTACTCGGCTGCTGCGGCGCCACCGACGACGAACTGCGCCGCGCCCTCTACGCCGCCCGCGGCGGCGCACTGCGCCACCTCACCCAGTGGCCCGGCAGCTACACCGCCGTCGTCCAGGCCGGGCGCCGCATCACCGTCCTCGGCGACCTCGCGGGCGCCCGGCCCGTCTTCTACACCCCCTGGGCGGGCGGGACCGCGTACGCCACCGCCGCACTCCCGCTCGCCGACCTCATCGAGGCGCAGCTCGACGTGGGCCACCTCGCCGCCCTGCTCGCCTGCCCCGACAGCCCCGAGGCACTGGGCGACGGCACACCGTACGCCGGCGTCCGGCGCATCCCGCCCGGCCACACGCTGATCCTGCGCGAGGGCTCCCGGGAGATCACCGGGTACGAGCCGGTGGCCTCCCTCGCCGTGGCCGCCCCCGAGGCCGACGCCGAGCGGGCGGTGGAGGGCGTGCGCGAAGCACTGGTCGACGCGGTGCGCGCCCGGCTCACGGCTCCGCGGCATGCCCCCGACACCCTGGTTCCCGACCCCGGCCCCGTCCCCGGCATGGGCCCCGCCGACCGGCGTGCCGCCCGCGGCGCCCCCGCACCGGGCGTTGGCGCCGACCTCTCCGGCGGCACCGCCTCCGCCACGCTGGCCCTCCTCGCCGCCGGCCTGCCGGGCGCCCCCGGAACCCTCCCCGGCTCCGGCTCGCGGCTCCTCGCCGTCACCTTCAACGACCTCGCCACCCCGCAGGGCCGCGAGGGCGAACTCGAACGCGCCCACGCCCTCGCCGCCGACCCCCGGCTGCACCACGTCGTCGTCGCCGCCGCCGAGGAAGCCCTCCCGTACGCGGAACTCGACGGCCCCCTCACCGACGAACCCGGCCCCTCCCTCGTCTTCGCCGCCCGCGAACGCCGCCGACTGGCGGCCGGTTCCGCCGACCACTTCACCGGACACGGAGCCCGCCGGGTCCTCGACGCGCACCCCGCCCGCATGGCCGACCTCCTCATGGACCGCAGGCGCCGCCACCTGCTGCGCCCCGTCGCCGCCCTCGCCCGCTCGGCGCCCGCGGACCCCCTGCTGGTCCCGTTCTCCGTCTACACGGCCGCCCGCCGCCTCGCCCGTACGCCGTACCGTGCGGGCATGGAGGCCGCGGCGGCCCGGCTCCGCGAGGGCGGTGCCGCCCTCGCCGCCGCCGCCTCGGGGCCGGTCGACGCCTCGCTGGCGGCCCTGACCTGGTCCCGGCCGGGCCCGGCCGCGGGCTGGCTCACCGGCGAAGCACTGGCGGAAGTATCGATCCGTCTGCGGGCCGCCGCCGGACGCCCCCCGCTCTCGCTGCGGCCCGGCGAGGCCCGCGCCCGCGCGCTGCTGGCCCGCCACGCCGCCGACCACCGGGTCTTCGAGCAGGCGGTGGAGGTACGCAGCCAGCGCCTGCACGCGCCGTTCCTCGACAACCAGGTCGTACGGGCCGCGCGGGCCCTGCCGGAGTCCCTGCGGGTGCAGCCCGGGGCCCGCGCCGAGATCCTGCGCAGCGTCCTGGCCTCCGCCGGGGTGCGCGAACTCCCGCCCGGCTGGGGCGCCACCGCCCACGCCCCGAACGAGACCGCCACCCGCCTGGGACTGCGGGCCGCCCTCACCTCGCTGCTGGCCCTCTTCGCGACGCCGCTCCTCGGGGACGCCGGCCTGGTCGACGCCCGCGTCGTGCAACAGGCCCTGATCGACGCCGCCGAGGGCCGGCCCGTCCCCCTCGACGGGCTCGCGGAACTCGTCTCGATGGAGCTGTGGCTCCGCCGCCTCCTGGCGCGCCGGGGCACCTGCTGGACCGGCACCTCCACCCCCCGCCGCCGCGCCGTCCCGCCCCTGGACACCCCCCTCTCCCGCCTGGCCCCCCGCCCCCTCACGGCGGGCCGCTAGCCCGACCCAGCCCCGCCGCCGTGCGAGCCCGGACCCCCAAGCGGCGGGGGACGGCGCGGACGCGGCCCCATGCGGCCTGGGGCGCGGGGCGCGGCGCCATGCGGCCCGGCGCACGGCCGCAGCGCCGGCCTTGCC
>NZ_JBEZKZ010000057.1:0-47137 GCF_040651895.1 Streptomyces sp. NPDC048352 | reverse complement strand
CAGTACGCGGGCGGCCCTCCGCCTTGCGATGCACGGCACCAGACGCCGCAGGGCCCGCCCTTCGGGCGGCCGGCGCTACTTCGCGGACACCCCCTCGCGCGCGTCCGCCGCCCCGCGTCCAGGGGCGTCTGGGCCGTCGCCGGCTGGGCCGGGGTCACCCTCTTCGGCGCGGCCACCGCCGCCGACGCCTGGCTGCCGCTCAGCTGCCGGCCGACCGTCGACCCGGAGTGCGCCGCCCGCGAGACCGCCGGACTGGTCCCGGCCACCCACCAGGCGCACGCCGTCAGCAGCAGCCTCGCGATGGCCGGCGCCCTCGTCGGGACGGTGGCCCTCACCGTCGCCGCCCGCCGCTACGGGCGGCATGCCCCGCTCGCCCGCCACGGCCCGGCCCTCGTCGTCCTCGAACTGCTGGCCACCGCCTGGACCCTGACCGCGATCTCCCTGTTCACCGCCGGGCGCGGGACCTGGGCGCTCGGCGCCGGGCAGCGGCTGCAGGTGCTGCTGGTCGCCCTCTGGCTGGGGCTGCTGGCGTACTCCGTCCACCGGGAGGGCCGGACGTGAGCGGCCCGGCCCGCTTCGTCCGGGTGGACGGGGTCCCGCTGCACGTGGTCGTCGAGGGCGGCGGGCCCCCGGTGGTGCTGAGCGCCGGCCTCGCCATGGCCTGGTTCGACTGGGACCCCGTCGCGGCCCTGCTCGCGGACCGGGGCCGCACCGTGGTCCGGTTCGACCGTCCGGGGCACGGGCTGAGCGGCCCCGCGGCCGGGCCGTCGGGCGCCGCCGCGGAAGCCCGCCGCATCGCCGGCCTGCTGGACGCGCTGGGGCTGGGCGGCGCACCGGTGACCGCCGTCGGGCACTCCATCGCCGGGTTCCACGCCGAGGCCTTCGCCCGCCTGTACCCGGAGCGCACCGCCGCCCTCGTCCTGGTCGACGCCAGCGTGGAGGAGGCCCCCCGTACGGTGCTGCCCGCCGCGCTGCGCACCGGCGCCGCCCGCGCCCTCGGCCGGGCCGTGACCGCCGCCGGGCTCCCGGCCGCGCTCGGGCCCGCGCTGCGGCGCGGCGCCGTACGGGCCTCCCGGGCGGGGCGGGCCGCCGACCCGGCCGCGCGGGACCTCGTACGCCGCTGCTACCGCACGGGCCGGGTCTGGCGCGGCGCCCTCCTGGAGAACGCCCGCTACCCGGACACCGCCGCCGAACTGCTCGCCCTGCGCGGGGAGCACCCGCTGGCGGCCCCCGCCACCGTCCTGGCCGGCCACGACGGCTCGGCCGGGGGCGCCGCCCTGCACTGGCTCGGCCGTCAGGCGGCGCTGGCCGACCTGCTCGGCGCCCGCTTCGAGGTCGCCGTGCCGGCCGGGCACCTGGTCATGCTGGACCGCCCGTACGAGGTGGCCCGGGCGGTCCTGCACACGGCATAGGGGGTGTCCGCAAGGTCCCGCCTGCCCGACGGGCGGCCGGCGCTGCTTCGCGGACGCCCCCCGGCACCGCCCGGCGCTCGTGCGCCCGGTCCGCGCTCACCCGCGCGGAGCGGCCCCGCGCTGCTTCAGCATGTCCGCCATCAGGGTCAGCTCCGACTGCTGCGCCTCGGCCATGCCCTGCGCCAGCGCCCGCTCCGCGGGCGTGCCGCACTGGCGGGCGCAGGCCTCGGCCATGGAGACACCGCCCTTGTGGTGGTCGGTCATCAGCTGGAGGTAGAGCACCTCGGCGTCCCGGCCGCCGGCCGCACCCAGCCGCTCCAGTTCCTCCTTGGTGGCCATCCCGGGCATCAGCGCGCCGGGCTTGGTGCCGGCGTGCCCCTCGTGGCCCCCGTGCCCTCCGTGCCCCTCCGAGGACTGCATCCAGGACATCGGTGGCTCGTCGGCCACCACCTTCGGCAGCCCCCACAGGTCCAGCCAGCCCAGCAGCATCCCGCGCTGGTTGGCCTGGGTGTTCGCGATGTCGTACGCGAGGCCGCGCACGGGCTCGTCCTGGGTGCGGTCGCGGACGATGAAGGACATCTCCACCGCCTGCTGGTGGTGCACCGCCATGTCCCGGGCGAAGCCCGCGTCCGGCGAGTACAGCGCGGGCGCGGCGCGGTCGCCGCCGCCGTCCGGGCCGTTCGCGGTGGCGACCGTGGCCCCCACCGCGAACAGCACCGCCAGCACGACGGCCGCGCCCGCCGCCCAGTACGTACGGGTCACTTCTCGCCCAGCCCGTTGGTGCAGGCCGCGCCCGGCTCGGGGGTCTGCTGGCCCTGCACGTACTTGGTGAAGAACTGCGCCACCCGCGGGTCGTCCGCCTTGTCGACCGTCAACTGCTTGCCCCAGGCGCTGAGCATGATCGCCCCGGCCTGCTCCTTGACGGGGCTCATCAGCGTGTACGGGGTCTTGGTGACCTTCTCCCTGAGCTTGTCGAGCTCGCCCGCCGCGGCCTTGTCGCTGTACGTCACCCAGACCGCGCCGTGCTCCAGCGAGTGGACGGCGTTCACCTCGGGGACCGGGTTCTTGTAGACGTCGCCGTTGCAGTTCATCCAGCGGGGGTGGTGGTCGCCGCCGACGGGCGGGTTCATCTCGTACTTGACCGGGGTCTCGACGTGGTTGCGGCCGAGCTTCTTTGCGTCCCAGGTCTGCTCGCCCGACACGGGGGCCTTGCGGGCCGCCTCCGCGTCCTTCTCCTTCTGCTTCTGGTCGATCAGCACCCAGGCCCCGAACCCGACGAGTCCGGCGACGATCGCCGTGGAGATGCTGATCGCGAGGATCTTGTTGCGCCGCTCGCGCGACTGCTCGGCGCGGCGCATCTCGGCTATGCGCTGCTGGCGGGAGTTCTGGTCCGACGTCCTGCTGGCCATGTGCCCTGGTTCCTTCTGCTGAGGGGGGTGTGGGGGTGGAGCCGGTGGTGCCGTCCGGTGCGCCGGAGCGCTCAGGTCCGCAGCACCTGCAGGACGTGCAGCCCGGGGGCGCGCGCGAGGGTCCCGGGCGGCCGCACCGGCCCCGCGGCCGCGCCCGGGCGGACGGCGGGCGCCGGTCCGCTCCGGGGCAGGGCCACGGCGGGCGGCGGGGCGGGCAGCACGGCCGGGGTCACATGGGAGAGGGGGGAACAGCCCGGCAGGTCCTGCGGGGACACGCACGTGGCGTGCGCGCCGTGCCCGGCGTGCACCCGTCCGGGTTCCGCCACGGGCCGCACGCACAGGAAGGCCACGCCGGCCGCCACGCCGACGGCGACCAGCAGTGTCAGGACGGCGCGCCGAAGGGGGCGCCCGTGGCGCCCGCTCCCCGTGTGCTCCCAGCCCCCCATGGGCGCCGATGGTAATGCTCATGACGGCTCCGAGGTCAGAGCGGGGGTGCCATCGGCTTTGGGGGGTGCGTAATGTGGCGGAAACCACCACTGGCGATACTGGACGGGCCCGACTGCGCCCCCCGTCCTTTTGGGGTGGTGGTGCACAGATCGTCTGAACTGCGAGGATGAAGGCATGGACAAGCAGCAGGAATTCGTCCTCCGGACGCTCGAGGAGCGCGACATCCGCTTCGTGCGCCTGTGGTTCACCGATGTGCTGGGCTTCCTGAAGTCCGTCGCGGTCGCCCCCGCCGAGCTGGAGCAGGCTTTCGACGAGGGCATCGGCTTCGACGGCTCCGCGATCGAGGGCTTCGCCCGGGTCTACGAGTCCGACATGATCGCCAAGCCGGACCCGGGCACCTTCCAGATACTGCCGTGGCGCGCCGAGGCCCCCGGGACGGCCCGGATGTTCTGCGACATCCTGATGCCGGACGGCTCCCCGTCCTTCGCGGACCCCCGCTACGTCCTCAAGCGCATCCTCGCCAAGACCTCCGACCTGGGCTTCACCTTCTACACCCACCCGGAGATCGAGTTCTTCCTGCTGAAGGACAAGCCGCTGGACGGCACCCGGCCGGTCCCGGCCGACAACTCCGGCTACTTCGACCACACTCCGCAGAACGTGGGCATGGACTTCCGCCGCCAGGCGATCACCATGCTCGAATCCATGGGCATCTCCGTGGAGTTCAGCCACCACGAGGGCGCCCCGGGCCAGCAGGAGATCGACCTGCGCTACGCCGACGCCCTCTCGACGGCCGACAACATCATGACCTTCCGCCTGGTCATGAAGCAGGTCGCGCTGGAACAGGGCGTCCAGGCCACCTTCATGCCGAAGCCCTTCTCCGAGTACCCGGGCTCCGGCATGCACACCCACCTGTCCCTCTTCGAGGGCGACCGCAACGCCTTCTACGAGTCGGGCGCCGAGTACCAGCTGTCCAAGGTCGGCCGCTCCTTCATCGCGGGCCTCCTGCGCCACGCGGCGGAGACGGCGGCGGTCACCAACCAGTGGGTCAACTCCTACAAGCGCATCTGGGGCGGCTCCTCCCGCACCGCCGGCTCCGGCGGCGAGGCCCCCTCGTACATCTGCTGGGGCCACAACAACCGCTCGGCCCTGATCCGCGTCCCGATGTACAAGCCGGGCAAGACGGGCTCCTCCCGGGTCGAGGTCCGCTCGATCGACTCCGGCGCCAACCCGTACCTGACGTACGCCGTCCTCCTGGCGGCGGGCCTCAAGGGCATCGAGGAGGGCTACGAACTCCCGGCGGGCGCCGACGACGACGTCTGGGCCCTCTCCGACGCCGAACGCCGCGCGATGGGCATCGAACCCCTCCCGCAGAACCTGGGCGAGGCCATCTCCCTGATGGAACGCAGCGAACTGGTCGCCGAAACCCTCGGCGAACACGTCTTCGACTTCTTCCTGCGCAACAAGAAGCAGGAGTGGGAGGAATACCGCTCGGAGGTCACGGCCTTCGAACTCCGCAAGAACCTCCCGGTGCTGTAGCCCCAGCTCAGCGGCAGTACCCCAGCACCACGACCCCCGGGCCGACGGCACTCAGGCCGTCGGCCCGGAGCCGTTTCAGGTTCTGGGCGTCCCTGCGCCAAGGGGATGCGCGGGGTGAGCGGCTACGGCTTGGCGCACGTGAGGGTGACCTGGTCGCTGCGGGCGCTCAGGTTGGCCGACGGGACGTGCAGGGTCATGAACACGCTCTGGGAGGCCCCGTTTACGGTCGGCGACAGCTCGACCACCTTGAGCAGGGAGACGCCCTGGGTCCCGGCGTCGAAGTGGGCCGTGCCCTTCGCGAAGGGCTCGGAGCTGGAGGCGTAGGTCCAGTAGTAGTCGACGTCGCCCTTGCCCGTGCCGGTGATCCGGCCGTCGAACGCGGCTTTGTTCGGCTTGGAGCAGTCGACCACCGTGCCCGGCTTGGTGAGGGTGACGACCTCGACCTTGGTGACCTTCACCTTGCCCTGCTTGCCGCCGCCGTCGTGTTCGCCCCGGGCCGGGGTGATGCAGCCGATGCGGTTGCCCTTGGAGTTGACGGTGTACTTGCCGTAGCGGACGCCCTGCTTGTCGAGGGTGCCCTCGTCGCCGACCCGGGTGCGCTGGTCGGTGCGCGGCCCCTTGATCGTGACGGACTGGCCCGGCTCGAACCCCTCCAGTACGAGGGTGTACGAGGTGTTGCGGCCCTCGCCGGTCGCGACCAGCTCGCAGGAGGCGGCGGGCAGGGCCGCCGGTGCGGCGAAGGCCGGGGTGAGGGTGGCCGCGGAGATGAGGAGCGGGGCGGCGAGGAGCGTGAGGTGGCGGTGCTTCATCGTGCTGCCCTCCGGAACGGGAAAGCCCCCGATGCCGTTCCCAGGATATCGGCGGCGGCCGGGCGGGGCAGGCCGGGCGGGGCAGGCCTGGCGGCCCCGCCCCGGCGGAGGTCAGGCGCCGGGCGGGAGGACGGCCGGGTGCCAGGTGGGGTGGGGGGCGGTGGGGCGGGTCGTGGTGGTGTGGAGCCGGGCGTCCAGGCCCAGGACCGCCGTGGTCGTGGTGCCGGCCGGGTCGAGGACGGCGGAGGGGGCGCCGGCGTAGAGCATCCGGGACTCCGTCCAGGCGGGCGGGCCGCCCAGGGTGGTCGCCGCGACGGTGCCGGTGTCCGCGCGGCCGGCCACCGTGCGGCCAGCGACGCCGACCGCGCCGTAGCCCGCACGGCCGCCGGACTCGGAGACGCCGGAGACCTGCGGGCCGCCCGCGCCCGCCGTGACGAGCGCGCTGCGGACCACCCCGGAGTCGGGGCGGCGGAAGTAGAGGCGGACGCCCGCGCCCTCCCGGGCGGCCGAGAGCGGCACGGTGGTGGCCGGCAGGCCCGTGGGGAAGGGCCCGGCGAGCGGGGCGCCGGGGGCCGGCTGCGTCCAGGCCAGGACGGATGTGGTGGTGGTGGCGTAGACGTGGCGCCGGCCGGCCGCGTCCACGACCGCGACCGGGTCGCTCTGGAGGTCCTCGCCGCCCAGCTGCTGCCAGTCGGTGAAGGCCCCCGACGGCTGCTGGACGCGGGCGCGCAGGGTGCGGCGGGTGTCGCGGAGGTAGACGGTGAGGCGGCCCTCGGCGTCGACGGCGGCCGAGGGGGCGCTGACGGCCGAGGTGCCGGGCTCGTCCCCCGGCTCGGGGGTGCCGAGCGAGGTCCACGCCCCGAACGGGCCGTCGGGCGCGGCCTGGACGGCGTACACGACCTCGCGCCGGTAGTCGGCCGGCCGGGCGCCGAGCGTGGTGCGGGTGGCGAGGACCGCGACGCGGCCGTCGGGGAGGCGGGCGGTGGTGGCGCCGGGGTCGATGCCGGTGCCGGGGAGCAGGGCGGGCCCGGTCCAGGCCCCGGCCCGGTCCCGGCTCCAGACGGCCATCCGGCCGTCCAGCGCGGCGAAGGCCCACAGCCGGCCGGGGGTGCCCTCGGTGAGCCAGGAGGTGGTGTCGGCGCGGGCGTAGCGCAGGGACTGGGCCCAGTGGCGGCCGGTGGGGCTGCCGGCCACCTTGCGGTCGCCGCAGCCGGAGGGGGAGCCGCAGTAGTCGGCGCGGTCCTGCCAGGCGTAGGTCTTCAGGAAGCCGGTCTTCGTCTCGGCGGTCTGCGGGTCCAGCGCGTGCGGGAGGGTGCCGTTGTGGTAGCCGAGGTAGTTCTGGACCGAGAACCGCGGCCGGTCCGCGACGCGCTCGGCGTACACGGCGGTGGCGGCCTGTACGAAGCGGGCGCCGTACATGTGGTCCTGGTGGTCGGTGTACTTGCCGGTGTCCGCGTAGCGGTTCGGCGTCGGGTCCTGCATCCGTATCGTCGTCGGCCGGTACCGCTCCAGGACCCCGGCTATGGACTCGACCACCTGGTCCTTGGTGTACGAGAACTCCTGCTTGACCGGAGTGCCCGTGGTGAGCTGGGAGCCCAGCGCCGGTATCCGGCCGTTCCACAGGCCGCGCAGGCTGTCCGGGTTCTCCGCGGCCGGGTTGCGGGCCTCGCGCAGCTGGAGCCAGACCAGGTGGACCTGGGGGCGGGCGACGAGGACGTCGAGCTCGGCCTGTCCGCCGCCCGCGGTGGGTATGACCGTACGCTGCCACGCGCTGGTGCGGTCTCCGGTGGCCATCTGGGCGTAGGCGGAGCGTATGCCGTTCTGCCGGGCCTCCGCGTACCGGGCGCGGTCGGCGGGCTGTTCCGGGTCCTTGGCCTCGCCGCCGCGCGCCTCGTTGCGGCCGTCGGCTTCGCCGGAGGTGAGGTAGGCGGTGGTGACGGGGACGCCGGCCAGCAGGGAGCGGCTGAGGTCGGGGTTCATGAAGAACAGGTCGTCGTCGGGGTGCGCGACGATCTGGACGACCGTGCCGGAGGTGGTGCTGGCGGGGAGGGCTGCGGCGGGGTTCTTCCCCTGGCTGGTCTCGGCCGCGGTCTGCTGGCCGGAGGCGAGGGACAGGACACCGGAGGCGCCCACGGTGAGCATGGGCAGCACGGCCGCGAGGAGGAAGCGGCGGCGGGAAAGGGGCATGGTCACGGCCTCTTGAGGTCGCTTCGGGCAGGAAGAACCGCTGTGCAGTCAGTGAGAGGCCAAATCGGGGGAGTTGGTTCACCGATTTCGCCGATGACGCGTGCTTTTCCGAAAACGACCGGTTGTGATGGTGCCCTTTCGTGTCGCCGCGGCGCCCAACGGTCCGGATCGTGGACGCGGTTGGGGGGGCCGACCGGACCCGGGGGCGCCGCGCGCAGCTGTCCCCCGCGGACGTCTCACCTGAATGCGGGCGGGTCGTTCCCCCACACGCCGTTGGATTCAGTCCGAAATAGGCACAAAAACCGCAGACTTGGCCGGTCCCGAGGGCGCGAGGGGCGCCCGTCCCGGCGCTCCCCGCGAGCGCCGCCGGGGCCGACCTGCCCACGCGCTTAGGCCGCCGGGCGACCGCGACCGGCTCCGGGGCGGCAGGGGGAACGGCACCCTCCGGGCGGGCCCCTCCGACGACCGCCTCGACGGGGGCCGGATGCCGACGACTGCGACGGCGAGGCGGGTGCCGGCGACGTCGCGAGGAGGTGCGAGACGATGGGCGGCCTCCCGTAGACCGCCGCGCGGGCTCGCGGGGGACCGGAGACGGGACGCGGGGCCCCTACGGAGCGGTGTTGCGCGGCCCCACCGGCTGCCACGGCGCCAGGTAGGCGTCGGAGTCCTCCGCCGAGGACGTGACGTACAGCCGTGCGTCGAGGCCGACCACGGCCAGGCTGACCAGGTTCCTCCCCGTCATCGTGCTGGACGGGGCCCCGACGAACATCAGCGGCGAGCGCTGCCACGCCCCGCCCGGGCCCAGGTCCGAGCCCAGCTGCCCGCCAGCCGAACGGCCCGCCAGCACGTGCCCGCTGGCCGTCACCGGACCGAAGCCCTGGAGGCCGCCCAGGTCGGTGAGGTGGTTCACCTTCAGCCCGCCGTCGCCCGTCACCAGCGCCGAGCGCACGTTGCCCGACCCCGGCTTGCGGAACCACAGCCGTACGCCGCCCTCGCGCCCCTGCGCCGTCAGCGGGAGCGTGGTGTCGGGCAGCCCGGTGGCGGTGGGCGGGCCCAGCGGGGCGCCGGGCTCCGGCTGCGCCCAGCCGGTCACCGTCTTCGTGGTGGCGGCGAAGACCATCCGCCGCCCGGCCCCGTCGGTCGCGGTGGCCGGGGTGCCGTGCAGGTCGGAGCCGCCGAGGCTCTCCCACGGGCCCCACTCCCCGTCCGGGCGCCGGACGCGGCCGCGCAGGGTGGAGGCCCCGTCGCGCACGTACACGGCCAGGGCGCCGGTGCCGTCGACGGACACGGCGGGGGCGCTGATGTCGGAGGTCCAGGCGTCATCGGCGGCCTCCGGGGTGCCGAGCGACTCCCAGGGGCCGAACTCCTCGGAGCCGGGGGCGCGCTGGACGGCGTACACGACCTCGCGCAGGTAGTCGGCCGGCTTGTCGCCGAAGGAGGTGCGGGTGCCGAAGGCGGCTATCCGGCCGTCGGCGAGGGTGACGGTGGAGATGCCCTGGTCCATGCCGGTGCCGGGCAGCAGACGGGGGCCGCTCCAGGCGCCGATCAGGCCGCTGCGGTGCCAGAGCGCGACCTGGCCGTCGAGCACCTTGAAGGCCCACAGGCCGTGCTCCCCGTCCGAGGCCAGCCAGGAGGTGCTGGTGCCGCGCGCGTAGTTGACGGTCTGCGTCCAGCGGTTGCCCGACGGGTGGTCGGCGACCTTGAGGTCACCGCAGCCGGCCTCGCTCCCGCAGTGGTTCTCCTGGTCGAGCCAGGCATAGGTGTCCAGTATGTCCAGCTTCTCCTTGGCCTCGCCGGGGTCGAGGGTGCTGGGGAGCGAGCCGTTGAAGTAGCCGATGTAGTTCTGCACGGCGAAGTGCGGGCGGTCCTTGACCTCCCGCGCGTAGGCGGCCGTGGCCATCTGCACGAAACGGGCGCCGTAGAAGTGGTCCTGGTGGTCGGTGTACCGCTTGGTGCCCGGGTACCGGCCGGGGGTCGGGTCCTGGGCGCGGACGGTGGTGGGCCGGTACCGCTCCAGGATGCCCCCGATCGTCCGGACGACCTGCTCCTTGGTGTACGTGAACCCCTGCTTGACCGGGGAGCCGGAGGCGAGCACCGACTCCAGGTGCGGGACCCGGCCGTCCCACAGGCCGTGGAGGCTGTCGGGGACGTCGGTGTAGACGTTGCCCGCCTCGCGCATCTGCAGCCAGACGAGGTTGATCTCGGGCTTGGCGACGAGGACGTCGACCTCGGCCTGTCCGCCGCCCGCCGTCGGGATCACGGTGCGCTTCCAGGCGCTGCTGCGGTCGCCGGTGGCCATCTTGGCGTAGGCGGCGCGGATGCCGTTCTGGCGGGCCTCGGCGTAGGCGGGCTTGTCGGGCGGGGTGGAGGCCTGCTTGGCGGCGCCGGCGTTGATGCCGTCGGCTTCTCCGGAGGTGAGGTAGACGGAGGTGACGGGGTGGCCGGCGGCTATGGAGTACCGCAGGTCGGGGTTCATGAAGTACAGGTCGTCGTCGGGGTGGGCGACGATCTGGAGCACCCGGCCCGGGTCGGGTGCGTCCACGGCGGTGGCGGTGGTGGCCCGGGAATCGGCGGCGGTCGGCGCGTCGAAGGCGGCGAGGGCCTCGTTGCCCCGGAGGATGAGCATGCCGGCGGCTGCCGTGGCGGCGACGAGGCCGACGGCCTTGACGGTCTTCCGCGCGGCGGGGTGGCCTGCGGCCGCACCGCGACTCCGGCCCGGCACGTGCCACCCGGCGGCTTCGGCGGTGCTCGTGGCGGCTTCGGCGGTGTTCGCCGTGGCTTCGGCCGGGCTCGTGGCGGCTCCGGCGGTGTTCGCCGTGGCTCCGGCGGTGCGCGCGCCGGCTCCGGCGTCGGCGCTTCGCGCGGCAGCCGGTACGCGGGGCGCGGCTGCGGGACCTGCGGCGGCGCCGTCGCCGGGTTCGCCCTTGGCAGGGCGAAGGGCGGAGGCCCCGCGCTGGTGGGGGAAGCGTCCAGCGGGGCTCGACACCCGGTCGGGCTCCGGCGAGGAGAAGGGCGTCGCGGCGGAGCGGACGGGTCCGTCGGACATGGGGGCTCCTCGCGGCCGGTCGGGTGGGGACCGGGCCCCCTCAGGCATAGATCTACAAGTAAGCAGATAATCCGATAAGCCGCCTCATGATATCGGCCACGGTGACCGGTGAGTCGAACGCCTGCTCCGGCTAGGCTCGCTCCCAGGCCGGCGGCCAGACCAATCCGCAGCGACACACTCGGGAGGCGGCGGGATGACAGTCCCGGGACGCAGGAGCAGCACTTTCATCAGGCTGCTGCGCAGCGGGTTCACCGACCCCACGCACGCCGCCCGGCTCCTCGACGCCGACGCGCTGGCCGCCGTACGCGCCGACCCGGTCCTCCTCGACGCCCTCGGCGCCACCGCCGACCCGGACCTCGCCCTGCACGGGCTGGTGCGCCTCGCCGAGGCCCAGACCCCCGAGGACCTCCCCCGGCTCCTCGACACCCTGGTCAGCGCCAAACCCCTGCGCGACCGGCTCCTCGGCGTACTCGGCGCCTCCGAAGCCCTCACCGACCACCTCGCCCGCCACCCCCGCGACTGGCATGCCCTGGTCACCTACGAGGCCGCCGACCTGCACCCCGGACTCGCCGAGTTCGAGCAGGGCCTCGCCGACGCCCACGACCCCGTCGCCCTGCGCGTCGCCTACCGCCGCTGCCTGCTGTCCATCGCCGCCCGCGACGTCTGCGGCACCACCGACGTCGCCCAGACCGCCGCCGAACTCGCCGACCTCGCCACCGCCACCCTCCGCGCCGCCCTGCGCATCGCGAGCGCCGCCGCCCCCGAGGACGCCGCCTGCTGCCGGCTCGCCGTCATCGCCATGGGCAAGTGCGGCGGCAACGAGCTCAACTACGTCTCCGACGTCGACGTGATCTTCGTCGGCGACGCCGCCCCCGGAGCCGACGAGGGCAAGGCGCTCCAGGCCGCCACCCGCCTCGCCTCCCACCTCATGCGGATCTGCTCCGAGACCACCGTCGAGGGCACCATCTGGCCCGTCGACGCCAACCTCCGCCCCGAGGGCAGGAACGGCCCCCTCGTCCGCACCCTCTCCTCCCACCTCGCCTACTACCAGCGCTGGGCCAAGACCTGGGAGTTCCAGGCCCTGCTCAAGGCCCGCGCCGTCGCCGGCGACCCCGACCTCGGGGCGCAGTACGTCGCCGCCATAACCCCCCTCGTCTGGCAGGCCGCCGAACGCGAGAACTTCGTCGCCGACGTCCAGAAGATGCGCCGCCGCGTCGTCGACAACATCCCCGCCGCCCAGGTCGACCGGGAACTCAAACTCGGCCCCGGCGGCCTGCGCGACGTCGAATTCGCCGTCCAGCTGCTCCAGCTCGTCCACGGCCGCAGCGACGCCACCCTGCACTCCGGCACCACCCTCGACGCCCTGCACGCCCTCGCCGCCGGCGGCTACGTCGGCCGCGCCGACGCCGCCCAGCTGCACGACGCGTACCGCTTCCTGCGCGCCATGGAGCACCGCATCCAGCTCTACCGGCTGCGCCGCACCCACCTCGTCCCCGAGGACGAGTCCGACCTGCGGCGCCTGGGCCGCTCCATGGGCCTGCGCACCGAACCCGTCGCCGAGCTCAACAAGGCCTGGCGCCGGCACGCCTCCGTCGTGCGCCGCCTCCACGAGAAGCTCTTCTACCGGCCCCTGCTCGACGCCGTCGCCCAGCTCGCCCCCGGCGAGACCCGGCTCTCCCCGCGCGCCGCCGGCCAGCGCCTCGAAGCCCTCGGCTACGCCGACCCGGCCTCCGCCCTGCGCCACCTGGAGGCCCTCGCCTCCGGCGTCAGCCGCAAGGCCGCCATCCAGCGCACCCTGCTGCCGGTCCTCCTCGGCTGGTTCGCCGACTCCGCCGACCCCGACGCCGGACTGCTGGGCTTCCGCAAGGTCTCCGACGCCCTCGGCAAGACCCCCTGGTACCTGCGGCTGCTGCGCGACGAGGGCGCCGCCGCCGAGAACCTCGCCCGCGTGCTCTCCGCCGGACGCCTCGCCCCCGACCTGCTCATGCGGGCCCCCGAGGCGGTCGCCCTGCTCGGCGACCCCGAAGGCCTCCAGCCCCGTACGGCCGAGGCCCTCGAACAGGAGGTGCTCGCCGCCGTCGGGCGCGCCGACAGCGCCGAAGCCGGCGTCGCCGCCGCCCGCGGGGTCCGCCGCCGCGAGCTGTTCCGCACCGCCGCCGCCGACATCATCGGCTCCTACGGCACCGAGGACAATCCCGCCGAAACTGACCCCGGCGCCCTCGTCGACCGGGTCGGCGACGCCGTCTCCGACCTCACCGCCGCCACCATCGCCGGAGCGCTGCGCGCCGCCGTGAGCGACCAGTGGGGCGAGACCCTCCCCACGCGCTTCGCCGTCATCGGCGTCGGCCGCTTCGGCGGACACGAGCTGGGCTACGGCTCCGACGCCGACGTGCTCTTCGTCCACGAACCCCGCGAGGGCGTCGACGAACAGGAAGCCGCCCGGGCCGCCCAGACCGTCGTCGCCGAGATGCGCCGGCTGCTCCAGCTGCCCACCGCGGACCCGCCGCTGCTCATCGACGCCGACCTGCGCCCGGAGGGCCGCTCCGGACCCCTCGTACGCACCCTGTCCTCCTACGCCGCCTACTACCGGCGCTGGTCCCTGACCTGGGAGAGCCAGGCCCTGCTGCGCGCCGAGCCCGTCGCCGGCGACACCGATCTGGGCAGCCGCTTCATCGAGCTGATCGACCCGCTGCGCTACCCCGCCGAAGGCCTCGGCGAGGACGCGGTCCGCGAGATCCGCCGGCTCAAGGCCCGCATGGAGGTGGAACGCCTGCCGCGCGGCGCCGACCCCACCCTGCACACCAAACTCGGCCGCGGCGGCCTCAGCGACGTCGAGTGGACCGTCCAGCTGCTCCAGATGCAGCACGCCTGGGCCGAACCGGGCCTGCGCACCACCCGTACCCGAGCGGCCCTGGCCGCCGCCCACGCCGCCGGACTGCTCCCCACCGAGGAGGCGCAGACCCTTGACGAGGCCTGGGTCCTCGCCACCCGCGTCCGCAACGCCGTCATGCTGGTCCGCGGCCGCGCCGGCGACACCTTCCCCTCCGACGCCCGCGAACTGGCGGCCGTCGGCCGCTACCTGGGCTACCCGGAAGGCAGGGTCGGCGAAATGCTGGACGACTACCGCCGCATCACCCGCCGCGCCCGCGCGGTGGTGGACGAACTGTTCTACGGGGCATAGCGGCTGACTGGTGGTCAGCCCGACGCTCCCGCATGGTCCAATGGCCCGATGGCATGGGACGAGTGGGACAGGGCGAAGGCGGACGCGGCAGCCCGGCAGGCGCCGATGCGCCTCGACCAGCTGCCGGGGTGGTGACAGCGGTCCCCGGCCCCGACGCGAGGGGAAGCAGCTCGGTGCAGCAGCACGACCTGGACTCCGGTGGCCCGGGACCGGCCCCCGTGGAGCCGGGCCGTGACGGCACCCGCGCCGACCTGGGCCGGAACGGAGACGCGCGGTGAGCGCGAGCCGTACGAGGCTCGGGGCGTTCTGCGCCGGCTTGGCGGTGGTGGCCGGCACGGTTGCCGGGTGTACGAGCGGCCCGGCCCAGCAGAGGGTGCCGTACGTCAAGGAGGGGGTCACCGCGTCGGCCGTGGCGGAACACCTGCACGTGGCCCTGCCGGCTACGGCGACCGATGCGAGGGCCGCGCGCCAGGTCGCCCACCGCGACGACTCGCTCCTGCTGTCGTTCGTCCTGCCGACCGGAGAGGTCGACGCCTTCGTCACGCAGCTCCAGTCCGAGAACCCGGTACGGACCGGTAGCCCCATCGGCACCGCGGAGAGGGCGTTCGCCCCGCTCGGCCTGCCGGAACCGGCCACCGTGCCGGGCGTGCGGGGAGCCCAGCTGTGCGCACCGTGCATGAAGAGGGACCTGGACTTCCTCGACCTGGCGGTGGCACCGCTCGACGAGAAGAGCAGCCGGGTCTACCTCCGGGCCGTCGACTGAGGAAGCCGCGTCCCCGCCCTTGACCGGGCCGTCCGGGCGCTAGACCCGCCGGAAGCGGGTCAGGAGTTCCGTTGCCGGGTGGGGGCCCGTCGGGAGGGGGCGGCGGGGGAGGTGGTGGGGGAGCGAGCCGTACCAGGTGCGGGAGACGGCGAAGCCGAAGGTCAGGCACAGCACGCCGCCGACGGCGTCGAGCCAGAAGTGGTTGGCGGTGGCCACGATCACGACCAGGGTCAGCGTGGGGTAGAGGAGACCCAGGATGCGGGCCCAGGGCGCGGAGGCGACCGCGAAGATCGTCAGCCCGCACCAGAGCGACCACCCTATGTGCATGGACGGCATCGCCGCGTACTGGTTCGACATCTGCTTCAGGTTCCCGGAGGCCATCGAGCCCCAGGTGTGGTGCACCAGCACGGTGTCGACGAAGTGCTGCCCGTTCATCAGCCGGGGCGGCGCGAGCGGGTAGAGGTAGTAGCCGACCAGGGCCACGCCCGTGGTGGCGAAGAGGACGAGGCGGGTGGCGGCGTAACGCCCGGGATGGAAGCGGTAGATCCACACCAGCACGCCGATCGTCACGATGAAGTGCAGCGTCGCGTAGTAGTAGTTCATGCCCACCACCAGCCACGTCACCGAGTTCACGGCGTGGTTGACGGTCTGCTCCACGGCGATGCCGAGCCCGCGCTCCACGCTCCAGATCCAGTCGGCGTTCGCGAGCGCGGCGGCCTTCTGCTCGGGCACGGCGTTGCGGATCAGCGAGTACGTCCAGTAGCTGACGGCGATCAGCAGGATCTCGAACCAGATCCGCGGCCGACGCGGGGCCCGCAGCCGGGTGAGCAGCGCGGGGTGCGGCTCCGGACGGGAGTCGATCACGGCCACGGTGGGTGACGAGACGTCCGTCCCGGTATCCAGTGTCTTCACGCTCGCTTCACCCATGGGGAGAGAGTCTGCCAGATGCCTTCCCGCCTCCGATCATCCCTCGGGACGGTCTTCGGCGCCTCCCCTCAACCCTGCGGACTACCCCCGCAGCGACCCGTGGCACCTAGGTGCTACGCCGCTGCCCCGGCCCCGAGGCGGTCGAGCCGCGGACCACCAGCTCGGGCAGGAAGACGAACTCGCTGTGCGGGGCCGGGGTGCCGCCGATCTCCTCCAGCAGGGTCCGCACGGCCGCCTGCCCCATGGCCTGCACCGGCTGGCGGATGGTGGTGAGCGGCGGATCGGTGAACGCTATGAGGGGGGAGTCGTCGAAGCCGACCACCGACACGTCCTGCGGCACCCGCAGCCCCTGCTGCCGGGCGGCCCGGATCGCGCCGAGCGCCATCATGTCGCTCGCGCACACCACCGCCGTGCAGCCCCGCCCGATGAGCGCGGCCGCCGCGGCCTGACCGCCCTCCAGGCTGTAGAGGGAGTGCTGGACCAGTTCCTCCACCTCGGCCTCGCCGAGCCCGAGCCGCTCCCGCACCGCCGTCCGGAAGCCCTCGATCTTGCGCAGCACCGGCACGAACCGCTTGGGCCCGACCGCGAGCCCGATCCGGGTGTGCCCGAGCGCCGTCAGGTGGGTCACGGCGAGCTGCATCGCCGCGCGGTCGTCGGGGGAGACGAAGGGGGCCCGCACCTTGTCGGAGAAGCCGTTGATGAGGACGTACGGGACGCCCTGGCCGCGGAGTTGGTCGTAGCGGCCCATGTCGGCGGTGGTGTCGGCGTGCAGGCCGGAGACGAAGATGATCCCGGAGACCCCGCGGTCCACCAGCATCTCGGTCAGCTCGTCCTCGGTGGACCCGCCGGGCGTCTGCGTCGCCAGCACCGGCGTGTACCCCTGGCGGGTCAGGGCCTGGCCGATGACCTGCGCGAGGGCGGGGAAGATGGGGTTGTCCAGCTCGGGGGTTATCAGCCCGACGAGGCCGGCGCTGCGCTGGCGCAGCCGCACGGGGCGCTCGTAGCCGAGTACGTCGAGCGCGGCCAGCACGGACTCACGGGTGCCGGCGGCCACGCCGGGCTTGCCGTTGAGCACGCGGCTGACTGTGGCTTCGCTGACCCCCGCCTGGGCTGCGATGTCGGCAAGCCGTGCGGTCACGGGATTGGACTGTACCGGTAGCCGGCTCACATCGCCCACCACGTGCAGGAATCCGCGGGAAGACGGACCGTGCGGCCGTCCGTCTCCACCGGGGCGCTGGAGAGGACGGGCCGGCCGGGGGAGGGGAGCTCCACGGGGGTCGGCCGGGTGTTGAGGGTGCAGGCGAAGCCGGGGCGGGTGAAGAGGAGGACGCCCTCGGGGGCGGGACACCAGCGCATGCCCCGGGCCCGGACGGCGGGTCCCGCGCCCGCCCCGGGCCACTCGTCGCGCGGCCCGCCCTGCCCCGACTCCGGCGCCCCCAGCCCCGGCATGGCCCGGCGCAGCTCCAGGGCGGCGCGGTAGAGCTCCAGGGTGGAGTGCGGGTCGCCGGTCTGCGCGGCGACGCTCAGCCCCGCCCATCCCCGGGGCTGGGGGAGCCAGCTGCCGCCGGCGCCGAAGCCGTACGGGGGCTCGTCGCCCGACCACGGGATCGGTACGCGGCACCCGTCGCGCAGCCCCTCCTGCCCGTCGGCCCCCTCCTGCGCTCCGGCCCCGCCGCTCCCCACCGGGGGCCGGCGGCGGAACGCCGGGTCCTGGCGGGCCCCGTCCGGGATGTCCGTCACCTCCGGCAGGCCGAGCTCCTCGCCCTGGTACACGTACGCCGACCCCGGCAGCGCCAGCATCAGCAGCGCGGCCGCCCGCGCCCGGGCCAGGCCCCGCGCCCCGCCCCCGTACCGGGTGACGTGCCGTACGACGTCGTGGTTGGACAGCACCCAGGTCGTCGGCGCGCCCACGGAGGCGGTGGCGGCCAGGGACTCGTCGATGACGGTCCGCATCGCGGCCGGGTCCCAGGGGCAGTTCAGGAAGCGGAAGTTGAAGGCCTGGTGCAGCTCGTCGGGGCGCACGTACAGTGCGAGCCGTTCCGAGGTGGGCGCCCACGCCTCGGCGACCCCGATGCGCTGGCCCCCGTACGAGTCGAGGAGGCGGCGCCAGGAGCGGTGGATCTCGTGGACCCCGTCCTGGTCGAAGAAGGGCAGCGGCTCCGTGCCGATCAGCGTGGCCTGCGCGCCGCGGCCGATGTCGGGCAGGCCCGGTGCCTTGACCATGCCGTGGGCCACGTCCACCCGGAAGCCGTCGACGCCCAGGTCGAGCCAGAAGCGCAGCACCGAGGCGAATTCCCGGGCGACCTCCGGGTGCTCCCAGTTCAGGTCGGGCTGCTCGGGGGCGAAGAGGTGCAGGTACCACGCGCCGTCCGGCACCCGGGTCCAGGCGGGGCCGCCGAAGACGGACTCCCAGTCGTTGGGCGGCAGCGCCCCGTCCGCGCCGCGCCCCGGCCGGAACAGGTACCGCTCGCGGGCCCCGCTGTCCCCGGCCAGGGCTTCGCGGAACCAGGGGTGGTCCTCGGAGGTGTGGTTCGGGACCACGTCCACGATCACGCGCAGGCCGAGCGCGTGCGCGGCCCGTACGAGGTCGTCGGCGTCGGCGAGGTCGCCGAAGAGGGGGTCGACGGCGCGGTAGTCGGCGACGTCGTAGCCGCCGTCCGCCTGCGGGGACACGTAGAAGGGGGTCAGCCACACGGCGTCCACCCCGAGGCGGGCCAGGTGGGGGAGCCGCTCGCGCACCCCGCGCAGGTCCCCGACGCCGTCCCCGTCGCTGTCGGCGAAGGAGCGGACGTACACCTGGTAGATGACGGCATCGCGCCACCAGCCGGTTCCGACCGTCGGGTCGCTGGAAGCTCTTGCAAGCGGGACGGCCGTCAACTCGTGCTTCATACCGCAGTCAACGCGTGTACACGCCCCGTGGTTGCGGGCCTGCGGCGTCGAAGCGGACTCGGAATCACAGCAAGCTGCGGCAACCGTACGGACACACGGATGTAACGATCAGCTCCGCTTGCAGAAAATTGCCGCAAGGTCTTTCCGTCGGCTTTCAGGCTTGTTACGTTCCTCGCAACTCGGGACCGCGAGGGCGCGGCCGGGATCATCGAAGGAGTTCATATGCGGCGTGGCATAGCGGCCACCGCGCTGGTCGCGACCCTGGCGCTCGCGGCGACGGCTTGCGGCGGTGACACCGACGACAACGGTGGCGGGACGAAGGCCGGCGGCGAGCTGTCCGGCACCGTCACCTGGTGGGACACCTCGAACGACGCCGAGAAGGCCAGCTTCCAGAAGATCGCCGAGGCCTTCACCGCGAAGCACCCGAAGGTGACCGTCAAGTACGTCAACGTCCCGTACGGCGACGCGCAGAACAAGGTCAAGAACGCCTTCAGCAGCGGCGCCGACGCGCCCGACGTGATCCGCGCCGACGTCGGCTGGGTCGCCGACTTCGCCTCCCTCGGCTACCTCGACGAGGTCCCCGCGGACACCGCGAAGAAGATCGACGCCGAGTTCCTGCCGCAGGCCGCCGCCAGCGGCAAGTTCGACGGCAAGACCTTCGCCGTCCCGCAGGTCATCGACACCCTCGGCCTCTTCTACAACAAGAAGATGCTCGCCGACGCCGGCGTCCAGCCGCCCAAGACGCTGGAGGAGCTGAAGACCGCCGCCGCCGCCATCAAGGCCAAGAGCGGCAAGACCGGCCTCTACCTGCGCGGCGACGACTCCTACTGGTTCCTGCCCTTCATCTACGGCGAGGGCGGCGACCTCGTCGACGCCAAGACCAAGACGGTCACCGTCGACAACGCGGCCGGCGTCAAGGGCTTCAAGGCCGCCCGCGACCTGGTCGCCTCGGGCGCGGCGGTCACCAACGCCACCGACGGCTGGACCAACATGCAGACCGCCTTCAAGTCCGGGGAGGTCGCCATGATGATCAACGGCCCCTGGGCCGTCGCCGACAGCTACGCGGGCGAGCAGTTCAAGGACAAGTCGAACCTCGGCGTCGCCCCCGTCCCGGCCGGCTCCGCCAAGGCCGGCGCCCCGCAGGGCGGCCACGACCTCGCCGTCTACGCCGGCTCCAAGAACACCGCCGCCGCGCACGCCTTCGTCGAGTACATGACCTCCCAGGAGGTCCAGGTCCAGTCCGCCAAGGACCTGAGCCTGCTGCCGACGCGCACCGCCGCCTACGAGCAGCCGGACGTCAAGAGCAGCGAGATGGTCCAGTTCTTCAAGCCGGCCGTCGACAAGGCCGTCGAGCGCGCCTGGATCCCGGAGAACGGCTCCCTCTTCGAGCCGCTGAAGGTCGAGTACACCAAGGCCGTCACCGGCACCTCGACCCCCGAAGAGGCGGCCAAGGCGGCCGGCGTCGAGTTCCGCAAGATCCTCAAGGGCTGGAAGTAGTACGGACGATGGCTGCTGACACCAGCCGGTCGGTGGCGAAGGCCGCGGACGGCGAGACGACCCTCGCCGGCCGCGGCCCCAGCCGCACGACTGCCAGGAGCAACCGCGGGAACGGCGGCGCGGGCAACCGCGGCCTCGCCCGCGCCCTCGCCACGCACTGGTACGCCTGGGCCATGACCGCCCCGGTGGTGCTCGTCCTCGGAGTGATCGTCGGCTGGCCGCTCGTACGCGGCGTCTACCTGTCGCTGACGAACGCCAACGAGCGCAACGTCGCCCGCACCATCGGCGTGCGCCACATCGACGCCACGTACGAGTTCGTCGGGCTCGACAACTACACGGCGGTCCTCGGCGACCCCGTCTTCTGGCAGCGGCTGGTGTGGACGGTGGTGTGGACCGTCGCCTGCGTGTCGATCACCTTCGTCCTCGGCCTCACCCTGGCCACCATGCTCAACCGGCAGTTCCGGGGCCGCGCCGCCTACCGGATGGCGCTCATCCTGCCGTGGGCCGTGCCCGGCTTCGTCTCCGTCTTCGCCTGGCGGTTCCTCTTCAACCGCGACAACGGCATCCTCAACAAGGTCCTCGACGGCGGCGGCATCGCGGCCGTCCCGTGGCTCGACGACCCCACCTGGGCCAAGCTCTCCGTCGTCGCCGTCAACGTCTGGCTCGGCATCCCCTTCATGATGGTCGCCCTGCTCGGCGGCCTCCAGTCCATCCCCGGCGAGCTGTACGAGGCCGCCGAGATGGACGGCGCCGGACCCTGGCAGCGGTTCCGGCACATCACCCTGCCCGGACTGCGCGCCGTCAGCATGACGGTGATCCTGCTCTCCACCATCTGGACCTTCAACATGTTCCCGGTGATCTTCCTGCTGACGCGGGGCGGACCGGGCGACTCCACCGAGATCCTGGTGACCCAGGCCTTCCGCGAGGCCTTCATCGCGAGCCCGCGCGACTTCGCCGGCTCCGCGACGTGGGGCGTCCTCATCCTCGCCCTGCTCATGATCTTCGCGCTGGTCTACCGGCGCTCGCTGCGCAAGCAGGGAGAGGTGTGGTGACCATGACCTCCAGCCGTACCCCCGGGGCCGCGCGTCCGAGGGGCAGCCGCTCCCCGCTCGCCTCCTTCGGCCTGCACGCCACGCTCGTCGCCGCGTCCGTGATCGCCGTCTTCCCCGTGCTGTGGATCCTGCTGACGTCGCTCAAGCCGGCCGAGGACGCCATCAGCACGGACTTCGTGAAGGAACCCACCCTCGCGAACTACCACTACCTGCTCGAGTCGAGCCACTTCCTCAGCTGGTTCGCCAACTCCGTCCTGGTCGCCGGCGTCACCACCGTCCTCGGCGTGTTCATCGCCGCGACCACCGGATACGCGGTCAGCCGCTTCAAGTTCCCCGGCATGAAGCCGCTGATGTGGACCCTGCTCATCACGCAGATGTTCCCGATGGCCATCCTGATCGTCCCGCTCTACAACCTGATGGGAGAGCTCGGGCTGCTGAACCAGCCGCTCGGCCTGATCATCACGTACCTCACCATCGCCGTGCCGTTCTGCGCCTGGATGATGAAGGGCTTCTTCGACACGATCCCGGTCGAGATCGACGAATCCGGCCGCGTCGACGGCCTCAACCCCTTCGGCACCTTCTGGCGCCTGATCCTGCCGCTCGCCAAGCCCGGCCTCGCCGTGACCGGCTTCTACGCCTTCATCACCGCCTGGGGCGAGGTCGCCTACGCCTCCGCCTTCATGGTCGGCGAGGAGAACCTCACCCTCGCGGGCGGGCTGCAGACCTTCGTCACGCAGTACACCTCCAACTGGGGCGCCATGAGCGCGGCTTCCGTCCTCATCGCGATCCCGGCGGCGGTCTTCTTCCTCTTCGCCCAGCGTCACCTCGTCGCCGGCATGACGGCGGGCGCCACCAAGGGCTGACCACCCGGCGCCCGCCCCCGTACGACCGGCCCGACCTCTCCAAGGACACCATGACCCAGCACCTCGCCGACGCACTCCCCACCCCGACCGGCACCCAGCCCGGCTGGTGGAGAGACGCGGTGATCTACCAGGTCTATCCGCGCAGCTTCGCCGACTCCAACGGGGACGGCATGGGGGACCTCGAAGGCATCCGCACCCGGCTGCCCCACCTGCGCGACCTGGGTGTCGACGCCGTGTGGCTCAGCCCCTTCTACGCCTCCCCGCAGGCCGACGCCGGCTACGACGTCGCCGACTACCGGGCCATCGACCCCATGTTCGGCACCCTGCACGATGCCGACGCCGTGATCCGCGAAGCGCACGCGCTGGGCCTGCGGATCATCGTGGACCTCGTCCCCAACCACTGCTCCGACCAGCACGAATGGTTCAAGCAGGCCCTGCGGGAAGGCCCCGGCAGCACCCTGCGCGAACGCTTCCACTTCCGGCCCGGCAAGGGCGAGGACGGTGCGCAGCCCCCGAACGACTGGGAGTCCATCTTCGGCGGCCCCGCCTGGACCCGCGTCGCCGACGGCGAGTGGTACCTGCACCTCTTCGCCCCCGAACAGCCCGACTTCAACTGGGAGCACCCCGCCGTCCAGGACGAGTTCCGGTCCGTCCTGAGGTTCTGGCTGGACCTGGGCGTCGACGGGTTCCGCATCGACGTCGCCCACGGACTCGTCAAGGCCCCCGGCCTGCCCGACCTCGGCCGTGACGAGCAGCTCAAGCTCCTCGGCAACCAGGTGCTGCCCTTCTTCGACCAGGACGGCGTCCACGAGATATACCGCTCCTGGCGGCAGGTGCTGGACGAGTACGCCGGCGAACGCATCGGCGTCGCCGAGGCCTGGGCCCCCAACGTCGCCCGCACCGCCCTCTACGTGCGCCACGACGAGCTGCACCAGGCCTTCAACTTCCACTACCTGACCACCGGCTGGGACGCGGCCGCGCTGCGCGCCACCATCGACGACTCGCTCGACGCGATGCGGCCGGTGGGCGCCCCGACGACCTGGGTGCTGTCCAACCACGACGTCGTGCGCCACCGCACCCGCCTCGGCGGCCTGGACCGGGCGCGCGCGGCCGCGCTGCTGATGCTGGCCCTGCCCGGGTCCGCGTACGTCTACCAGGGCGAGGAGCTCGGCCTGCCGGAGGTCGTGGACCTGCCCGACGAGGTGCGCCAGGACCCCTCCTTCTTCAAGGCGAACGGGCAGGACGGGCTCCGCGACGGATGCCGCGTGCCGATCCCGTGGTCCGGCGACGAAGCCCCGTACGGCTTCGGCGAGGGCGGCAGCTGGCTGCCGCAGCCCGCGGAGTGGGCGGGGCTGAGCGTCGCCGCCCAGACCGGCGACCCGCGGTCCACGCTGGAGCTGTACCGCACCGCGCTGCGGATCCGGCGCGAGCACGCCGACCTGGGCGCCGGGGACGCGGTGGAGTGGCTGGACGCGCCCGAGGGGGTGCTGGCGTTCCGCCGGGGTTCCTTCGTGTGCACCGTCAACACGACGGACGCCGCCGTACGCATCCCCGCGCCCGGTTCCGTGCTGCTGGCGAGCGGAGACCTGGAGGCCGGCCCCGACGTCCTGCCCGGCGACACGGCGGTGTGGTGGCAGGGGTGAGCTCCCCGCTGCGGCTGACGGACATCGCCTCGCAGGCCCAGGTCAGCGAGGCGACCGTCAGCCGTGTGCTCAACGGCAAGGCGGGCGTGGCGGCCGGCACCCGGCACCGGGTGCTGGCCGCCATGGACCTGCTCGGCTACGAGCGGCCGGTCAGGCTCAAACGGCGCAGCAACGGGCTGGTGGGGCTGCTCATACCCGAGCTGACCAACCCCATCTTCCCTGCGTTCGCCCAGGTCATAGAGCAGGCGCTGGCAGGGCACGGCTACACGCCGGTGCTGTGCACCCAGACCCCCGGAGGGGCCACCGAGGACGAGCTGGTCGAGCAGCTGGAGGAGCGCGGGGTCACCGGGATCGTCTTCCTGTCCGGCCTGCACGCGGACGCCTCGCAGGACCCGTCGCGCTACCAGCGGCTCTCGGCCCGGGGGCTGCCGTTCGTCCTCATCAACGGCTTCAACGAGGCGATCAGCGCTCCCTTCGTCTCCCCGGACGACCGGGCGGCCGCCGACATGGCCGTACGGCACCTCGAGGAACTGGGACACCGGCGGATCGGGCTGGCCATCGGGCCGACGCGGTACGTCCCCTCGGCGCGCAAGGAGCAGGGGTTCCTTGCGGCCCGGCCGGGGGCGGCGGAGGAAGGCCTGGTCCAGCGGACGCTGTTCACCGTCGAGGGCGGCCACGCGGCGGGCGGCGCCCTGCTGGAGCGGGGCTGCACGGGCGTGGTCTGCGCGAGCGACATGATGGCGCTCGGCGTCATCCGCGCCGCCCGCGAGCGGGGGCTGCGGGTGCCGGAGGACGTGTCGGTGGTCGGCTTCGACGACTCCCCGCTGATCGCCTTCACGGACCCCCCGCTGACGACGGTCCGCCAGCCGGTCCGCTCGATGGCCACGGCGGCGGTCGGAGCCCTCCTTGAAGCGGTGGCCGGCACCCCGGTCCAGCGCACGGAGTACGTCTTCCAGCCGGAGCTGGTGGTCCGGGGCTCGACGGGGCCGGTGGGGGGGTAGGGGCTCGGGGGGAGCGCGGCGGGGCGGGGGTGGGGGAGCGGGGTTTCGGTGGGGCGGTGTCGGGGAGGGTTTGGGGGTTTCCCGTCAGTCCCATCGTCATTCCGGTCCGGGCCGGTCCCTCAAGGGCGCTCCCTTCGGTCGCGTCGCTTCGCGATGGCCTTCGGCCACCCTTGACCGACCGACCCGCCCCGGAAAGCCGAAAGACTGCCGGGAAGCCCCCAAAAGAACGGTCACGGGGCAGGAGAGGCAGGAGCGGGCCCTCAGCGATGAGGCGAGGGGCCGGGGCATGGCTACCTGCACGGAATGGTGACCAGGACAGCACGGGGAGCGCCCCAGCGCGACAGATCGCTACGCGCTCCTCATTGCTTGGCGTCCGACGGCCGTCTGGGGCTGATACCCGCACCAGACGGTGACCAGAGCGAGGCGGCGGTCGGTACTGGGGGAAATGCCGCGGGGACGGCCCGGCGGTTGCCGGTCCGTCCCCGCGGTGGGAGCCGCTTCGGGTCAGGCGCCCAGGTGGTAGTTCTTCGCCCACTCCTTCGCGCCGGTCTTGTCACAGCTCGAGCTCCAGACCGGGCCCGCGAACGCCGGGAGGTTGTGCGGCACCGCGGCGAACGAGGTGCAGCTCGACGCGAAGCCGGCACGGCCGCCGTCGAAGTAGTTGAGGTCGACGTCGTCGGCCAGGGCGGCGCCGGCCCCGCTGAGCAGGATGCCGGCAGCCAGGACGGACGCGGTGACAGCAGAACGAATACGCATGACTCCCCTTAAGGATCTGTGGAACGACGCGCCGGTCGGTCTGGGCGTCGGCCGGTCCAACGGTCGGGGAGTGCCGTGGGGAACGGGTGTTCACTCCAATGCCCGCAGCTGTATCGTTTCCGCGCCCTGCGTCCACCCCTGACGGCCGATCTTCCGCTAGCGCATGTCACAAGCTCCTGATCAACGTCTGGTGCAGGTATCAGCCCCCGGCGGCCGGCAGTCGCCGAGATGTGAGAAGCGTGTAGCGATCTGTCGCGCCCATCAGCTTCCCGCGCTGCTCTGGTCGCTGTTCGGTGCGGGTGGGGCCGGGCCCCCGACCCTGGGCGTGGGACAGGGGGCCCGGTTGCCCGGCGGGCCCTGGCCCTGGCCCCTCGCCTCGTCCCTGAGAGACCCGCTCCTCGGACGTGTCCCTGGTGACCGTTCTTTTGGGGGCTTCCCGGCAGTCTTTCGGCTTTCCGGGGCGGGTCGGTCGGTCAAGGGTGGCCGAAGGCCATCGCGTAGCGACGCGACGAAGGAGCGCCCTTGAGGGACCGGCACGACACGGAATGACGATGGGACTGGCGGGAAACCCCCAAACCCTCCCTGATCCGGCCCAGTAGGGACACGGCTCCCGGGGCTCCGCCCCCGGTTCGGTCGCCCTCGGCCCACCTGCCGGAAACAATTCTGCAATCTCTTGCGCAAGGTCTTGCAACACTCCTGGGCGCCCCCTACGGTCGCGTGCAACCCCCACACCTCTCCCGCCAGGAGGATCCCCACATGTCCCCGTCCACGCGCGCCCGAAGAAGCCCCGCCCGCCGCTCCCCGGACCCCACCCCGGACCGCTCCCCCCGCCGCCCCGCCCGGTCCCTGCTGGCCCTCGCCGCCCTGACCGCCCTCGCCGGTACCGCGCTCGCCGGGCAGGCGCCGCAGGCGGTGGCCTCCGCGCCCGGGGGGAAGGACGTCACCGCCGTGCTGTTCGAGTGGCGCTTCGACTCCGTCGGCAAGGCCTGCACCGAGTCCCTCGGGCCCGCCGGGTACGGGTACGTCCAGGTGTCGCCGCCGCAGGAGCACGTGCAGGGGGCCCAGTGGTGGACCTCGTACCAGCCCGTCAGCTACAAGATCGCCGGGCGGCTCGGGGACCGGGACGCCTTCAAGCGGATGGTGGACACGTGTCACGCCGCCGGGGTCAAGGTCGTCGCGGACTCCGTCATCAACCACATGGCCGCCGGCGACGGCGTCGGGACCGGCGGGTCTTCGTACACGAAGTACGGCTACCCGGGGATCTACTCCGGCTCCGACATGGACGACTGCCGGGCGACGATCTCGACCTACCAGGACCGCGCCAACGTCCAGAACTGCGAGCTCGTGCAGCTCGCGGACCTGGACACCGGCGAGGACCACGTACGCGGGCGGATCGCCGGCTACCTCAACGACCTCCTCTCCCTCGGCGTCGACGGCTTCCGGATCGACGCCGCCAAGCACATGCCCGCCGCCGACCTGGCGAACATCAAGTCCCGGCTGGTCAACCCGGGCGCGTACTGGAAGCAGGAGGCGATTCACGGGGCCGGGGAGGCCGTGTCGCCCGCCGAGTACCTCGGCACCGGGGACGTGCAGGAGTTCCGGTACGCCCGGGACCTGAAGCGGGTGTTCCAGAGCGAGAACCTCGCCTACCTGAAGAACTTCGGCGAGGGCTGGGGGTACACGGCGAGCGGGCAGTCCGCCGTCTTCGTCGACAACCACGACACCGAGCGCGTCGGCGACACCCTGAACTACAAGGACGGCTCCGCCTACACCCTCGCCAGCGTGTTCATGCTGGCCTGGCCCTACGGCTCCCCGGACGTGCACTCCGGGTACGAGTGGAGCGACAAGGACGCCGGGCCGCCCAACGGCGGTGCCGTGAACGCCTGTCACGCCGACGGCTGGAAGTGCCAGCACACCTGGCGGGAGATCTCCTCCATGGTCGGCTTCCGCAACGCCGCCCGCGGGCAGGGCGTCACCGACTGGTGGGACAACGGCGGCGACCAGATCGCCTTCGGGCGCGGGGCCAAGGCGTACGTCGCCCTCAACCACGAGACCGGCGCCCTGACCCGGACCTTCCAGACCTCCCTCGGCGCCGGGACCTACTGCGACGTCCAGAGCGGCCGCGCCGTGACCGTGGACTCCGGCGGCCGGTTCACCGCCACCCTCGGCGCGGGGACCGCCCTCGCCCTGCACGTCGGTGCCCGTACGTGTGCGGCGTCCCCCGCCGGGGCCTCCTTCGCCGTCGACGCCACCACCTCCGCCGGCCAGAACGTGTACGTCGCCGGCGACCGGCCCGAGCTCGGCGGCTGGAACACCGCCGCCGCCCTCAAGCTCGACCCGGCCGCCTACCCGGTGTGGAAGCTCGACGTGACCCTCCCGCCCGGGACCTCCTTCGCCTACAAGTACGTCCGCAAGGACGCCTCCGGCAGCGTCACCTGGGAGAGCGGAGCCAACCGCACCGCCACCGTCCCCGCCAACGGCCAGGTCACGCTGACCGACACCTGGCGCAGCTGACCCCCCGCACCTCACCCACCGAGGAGAGACCCCTTGATACGCCCCGCCGCAGGAGCCCTCGCCGCCGCCCTGGCCGCGACGCTCCTGCCCGCCCTCCCCGCGGCCGCCGCCGCCCAGGCGCAGCCCCCGGCCCCGCCGTCGGACGCCAAGCTGGCCGCCGAGCCCGCCCGGCACGACCTGACCCGGGAGCAGTTCTACTTCGTGCTCCCGGACCGGTTCGCGAACGGCGACCCGCGCAACGACCGGGGCGGGCTGGCCGGCGGCCGCCTGGAGACCGGCCTCGACCCGACGGACAAGGGCTTCTACCAGGGCGGGGACCTCAAGGGGCTCACCGACCGGCTCGACTACATCAAGGGGCTCGGCACCACCGCCATCTGGCTGGCGCCGATCTTCAAGAACCAGCCCGTGCAGGGTGAGGGCGCCAACGCCTCGGCCGGCTACCACGGCTACTGGATCACCGACTTCACGCAGGTCGACCCGCACTTCGGCACCAACGCCGACCTGGAGCGGCTCATCGACAAGGCGCACGGGAAGGGGATGAAGGTCTTCTTCGACGTCATCACCAACCACACCGCCGACGTCGTCGACTACCGGGAGGGCTCCCACGCGTACCTGTCGAAGGGGGCCTTCCCCTACCTGACCAAGGACGGGGTCCCGTTCGACGACGCCGACTACGGCGACGGGGCCGGCGGGGCCGGCGGGAAGAGGAAGTTCCCGGCCACCGGTCCCGGCACCTTCCCCCGCACCCCCTTCGTGCCGGAGGGCAAGAAGGACCTCAAGGTCCCCGGCTGGCTCAACGACCCGGCGATGTACCACAACCGGGGCGACTCCACCTTCGCCGGGGAGTCCTCCGAGCAGGGCGACTTCTCCGGCCTCGACGACCTGTGGACCGAGCGTCCCGAGGTCGTCAGCGGCATGGAGAAGATCTACGAGAAGTGGGTCAGGGACTACGACATCGACGGCTTCCGCATCGACACGGTCAAGCACGTCAACACCGGCTTCTGGACCCAGTGGGCCACCGCCCTCGACGCGTACGCCGCCAAGCGCGGCCGCGAGGACTTCTTCATGTTCGGCGAGGTGTACTCCGCCGACACCGCCGTCACCTCCCCGTACGTCACCCGCGGCCGCCTCGACGCCACCCTCGACTTCCCGCTCCAGGACGCCGTCCGCGCGTACGCCTCCCAGGGCGCGCCCGCCGGCCGGCTGGGCTCCGTACTCGCCGAGGACTACCGCTACACCACCGACAAGGCCAACGCCTACGAGCAGGTGACCTTCCTCGGCAACCACGACATGGGCCGCTTCGGCTCCTTCCTGAAGCAGGACCGGCCCGGCGCCGGCGAGCGGGAGCTGCTGGAGCGCTACCGGCTCGCCAACGAGCTGATGTTCCTCTCCCGGGGCAACCCGGTGGTCTACTCCGGTGACGAACAGGGCTTCACCGGCGCAGGCGGCGACAAGGACGCCCGCCAGCCCCTCTTCGCCACCCGCGTCGCCGACTACCTGGACGACGACCAGCTCGGAACGGTGCGCACACACGAGAGCGACGCCTACGATCCGGAGCACCCGCTCTACATGCAGATCAGTGCTCTCTCGAAGCTGACCAAGGCCCACCCGGCCCTGCGCGACGGCATCCAGACCGAGCGCCTCGCCGACGGGTCCGCGTACGTCTTCGCCCGCACCGACCCCAAGACCCGCACCGAATACCTCGTCGCCGCCAACAACAGCGGCACGCCCCGCACCGTGGAGATCGACGCCCCGCCCGGCGCCCGCTACCGCCCCCTGTACGGAGCCACCGGCCCCCAGGGCACCCCCTACGCCGGCCCCGCCCCGGTCACCGCCTCCCCGGCCGGCAAGCTCACCGTGCAGCTGCCCGCCCTCGGCACCACCGTCCTCCGGGCCACCGCCCCCCTGCCCGCCCCCGCCGCCAAGCCCGCCCTCACCCTCAAGGCACCGGCCCCCGGCGCCACCGGCACCGTCGAGCTGTCCGCCGACGTCACGGCCGGCACCGGCCCCGGCGCCCTCACCCGGGTCGTCTTCGCCGCGCAGACCGGTACCGGCCCCTGGCAGGTCCTCGGCTCCGCCGACCACGCCCCCTACAAGGTCACCCAGACCATCCAGCCCGCCACCCCCGCCGGAACGCCCCTGCGCTACAAGGCCGTGGCCGTCGACTCCGCCGGCCGCACCGCCGGCGCCCTCGCCGCGTCCGCGACCGGCCAGACCCCGCCGCCCACCGTCCCCACCGCCACCCAGCGCGACTACGCCGTCGTCCACTACCACCGCCCCGACGGCGACTACGCGAACTGGCGCCTGTACGCCTGGGGCGACCTCGCCGACGGCGAAGCCACCCCCTGGCCCGAAGGCCACCCCTTCACCGGCCGCGACGCCTACGGCGCCTTCGCGTACGTCCGCCTGAAGCCCGGAGCCTCCTCCCTCGGCTACCTCGTCATCGACAAGGACGGCACCAAGGACGTCGCCGCCGACCGCACCGTCGACCTGACGAAGACCGGCGAGATCTGGCTCGAACAGGGCCAGGAGCCCGCCCGCACCGACCGCCCCGCCCACCCGCCCCAGGACCAGACCAAGGCCGTCCTGCACTACCAGCGCCCCGACGGCGCCTACGACGGCTGGGGCCTGCACGTGTGGACCGGCGCCGCCACCCCCACCGACTGGTCCAAGCCGCTGCTCCCGGTGCGCACCGACCCCTACGGCGCCGTGTACGAGGTCCCCCTCGCCGCCGGCGCGACCAGCCTGAGCTACATCCTCCACAACGGCGACCAGAAGGACCTCCCCACCGACCAGTCCCTCGACCTCAAGGCCACCGGCCACGAGGTGTGGATGCTGGGCGGCCGCGAGAAGTACCTCCTCCCGCAGCCCGCCGGATCCGCAGCCGCCCTCGACCTCGCCAAGGCCGAAGCCGTCTGGATCGACCGCGACACCCTCGCCTGGAACGCCCCTCCGAGCGCCGCCTCCGTCCAGCTCCTCGCCTCCCGCGACGGCCGGATCACCGCCGACGGCGGCATCCTGCGCGAGGGCGGCGCCCAGTGGCTGCGCCTGACCCGCTCCCCGCTCACCGCCGCCCAGAAGCAGAAGTTCCCGCACCTGGCGGCGTACGGCGCCTTCAGCGTCGACCCCCGCGACCGCGACCGGGTACGCGAAGCCCTGCGCGGCCAGCTCGTCGCGAGCGCCCGCGCCGCGAACGGGGCCGTACTCGCCGCCACCGGCGTCCAGCTCGCCGGCGTCCTCGACGACCTGTACGCCAACGGCACGCCGCTGGGCCCCGTCTTCAAGGACGGCCGCCCCACCCTCTCCGTCTGGGCCCCCACCGCCCAGCAGGTCTCCCTCGAACTCGACGGCCGCACCGTCCCCATGCGCCGCGACGACACCACCGGCGTCTGGTCGGTGCGCGGCGAACGCTCCTGGACCGGCAAGCCCTACCGCTACGCCGTCACCGTCTGGGCCCCCAGCACCCGCCAGGTCGTCCGAAACCTGGTCACCGACCCCTACTCCACCGCCCTGACCGCCGACTCCACCCACAGCCTGGCCGTCGACCTGGCCGCCCCCGAGCTCGCCCCGCCCGGCTGGAAGGAGCTGCGCAAGCCCGCAGCCGTCCCCTTCACCGGCGCCCAGATCCAGGAGCTGCACATCCGCGACTTCTCGATCGCGGACGCCACCACCCGCCACCCCGGCCAGTACCTGGCCTTCACCGACACCGGCTCCGCCGGCATGAGGCACCTGCGCGAGCTGGCCGCCGCCGGCACCTCCTACGTGCACCTGCTCCCGGCCTTCGACTTCGGCACCGTCCCGGAGAACCCGAAGGACCGCACCGAACCGGCCTGCGACCTCAAGCCGTACGCCCCGGACTCCGAGGAACAGCAGGCCTGCGTGGCCGCGGCCGCCGCGAAGGACGGCTACAACTGGGGCTACGACCCGCTGCACTACACCGTCCCCGAGGGCTCGTACGCGAGCGACCCGAACGGCACCGCCCGTACGGTGGAGTTCCGCAGGATGGTCCAGTCCCTGAACGGGGCGGGCCTGCGCACCGTCATGGACGTGGTCTACAACCACACCGTCGCCTCCGGGCAGTCGGACCGGTCCGTCCTCGACCGCATCGTCCCCGGCTACTACCAGCGCCTGCTGGCCGACGGAAGCGTCGCGACCTCCACCTGCTGCGCCAACACCGCGCCCGAGAACGCCATGATGGGCCGGCTCGTCGTGGACTCCCTCGTCACCTGGGCCCGGCAGTACAAGGTCGACGGTT
The DNA here is from genome assembly GCF_040651895.1 of Streptomyces sp. NPDC048352. Taxonomy (NCBI): domain Bacteria; kingdom Bacillati; phylum Actinomycetota; class Actinomycetes; order Kitasatosporales; family Streptomycetaceae; genus Streptomyces; species Streptomyces sp. NPDC048352. The sequence goes on along the minus strand of NZ_JBEZKZ010000057.1, from coordinate 14,950 downwards.
TCCGCTTCGACCTGATGGGCCACCACCCGAAGGCCAACATCCTCGCCGTCCGCAAGGCCCTCGACGAGCTGACCGTCGCCAAGGACGGGGTCGACGGGAAGAAGATCGTCCTCTACGGCGAGGGCTGGAACTTCGGGGAGGTCGCCGACGACGCCCGCTTCGTCCAGGCCACCCAGAAGAACATGGCCGGCACCGGCATCGCGACCTTCTCCGACCGCGCCCGCGACGCCGTGCGCGGCGGCGGCCCCTTCGACGAGGACCCCCGCGTCCAGGGCTTCGCCTCCGGCCTGTTCACCGCCCCCAACGGATCACCCGCGAACGGCACCCCGGAGGAGCAGCGCGCCCGCCTGCTGCACGCCCAGGACCTGCTGAAGGTGGGCCTGACGGGGAACCTGGCCCCGTACGCCTTCACCGACTCCGCCGGCCGCCGCACCAAGGGCTCCGAGGTGGACTACAACGGCGCCCCGGCCGGCTACGCGGCGGCCCCCGGCGACGCCCTGGCGTACGCCGACGCCCACGACAACGAGTCCCTGTACGACGCCCTGGCCTACAAGCTGCCCGCCGGCACCTCCACCGCCGACCGGGCCCGCATGCAGGTCCTGGCCATGGCGACGGCCGCCCTCTCCCAGGGCCCGGCCCTCTCCCAGGCGGGCAGCGACCTGCTCCGCTCGAAGTCGCTGGACCGCAACTCCTTCGACAGCGGCGACTGGTTCAACGCCCTGCACTGGGACTGCCGCGCCGGCAACGGCTTCGGCCGGGGCCTGCCGCCCGCCGCCGACAACCGCGCCAAGTGGCCGTACGCCAAGCCGCTGCTGAGCGGCGTCCCGGTGCCCGGCTGCGCGGAGATCGACGGCGCCTCCGCCGCCTACCGCGACCTGCTGAGGATCCGTACGACGGAAGCCGCCTTCGCCCTCACCACCGCCGAGGCGGTCCAGCAGCGGCTGTCCTTCCCGCTCTCGGGGCCGGGTGAGACACCGGGCGTGCTCACCATGGCCCTGGGCGACCTGGTGGTGGTCTTCAACGCCACCCCCGCCGACCAGCACCAGCGCGTCCCCGCCCTCGCCGGCACCGGCTACGCCCTGCACCCGGTACAGGCGCAGGGCGCGGACCCGGCGGTGAAGCGGTCGGCGTACGACCCGGCGACGGGGGAGTTCACCGCACCGGCGCGCACGGTCGCGGTGTTCAAGCGGGGCTGAGCCCGAGCGCGGCCGGCCCCGGGCGGGGCCGGCCGCCGCCCGACAGGAGCACGGCGGTGCCGGAGGCGACTCCGGCACCGCCGTGCCTCACCCGTCCAGGCGCCGCTCCAGCAGGATCACCCCGTACACCCGCCCGTCCGCGGCCTGCTTCGAGGGGAACTCGCCGACCACCCGGTAGCCCGCGCCCCGGTAGTACTCCACCAGCTTCGGGTTGCTGGAGACGCAGTCCAGCCGCGCCCGCTCCCGGCCCGTGCGGGCGATCCGGTACTCGGCGTGCTCCAGGATCCGCAGGCCCGCCCCGGCCGGCGCGGCCTCCCGCTCCACCATCAGCCGGTGCACGTACCCCGCCACCGGCGGCTGCACGCCCCAGGCTTCCTCGTCGGACCACCAGAGCTCGTACGCCCCCACGACGCGCCCGTCGGCGTCCTCCGCGAGCCAGACCTCACCGTCGCGCATGACCGCGCGGAAGTGCGCCGCGTCCTTCTCGCCCGGCTTCCACTGGTCGATGCCCCGGCCGAGCATCCAGCGCGCGGCCCGGTCGTACAGCTTCACCAGCGTGCCGGCGTCCTTCTCCCCGGCCGCCCGGAACAACATCCCGTCGTCAATGATCACGCGGGCATTATCACCACCGGCCGTGCGTTCATCCGCCCTGGCGGGGTCCCGGAACCAACGCCGCCAGCCGCCCGACCAGTTCCCCGAAGGGCCCGTCGGCCGGCTCGTCGGCCAGGATCCGTACGAGGATCCCCGCCATCTCCTCGTCGTAGGCCGCGCTCACCGCCGCCAGCGCGGCGAAGTCGTGCACCAGCTGGAGTTCCAGCTCGCCCCGGGGGATGCGCCGCCCGTCCAGCCACAGCAGCGCCGTGGACTCGGCCAGCGACACCCACGACCGTACGACGAGCTCCAGCCGGGCCGGCGGGTCCTGCACGCCGATGTGCACGAGGATCTGCTCGTACGCGGCCTGCCGGACCTCGTCGATCATCGCGTTGGCCCGGCTGCTGCCGGCCGCCGGACCACCGCGCAGCAACGCCGAGAAGCCGGGCCCGTGGTCGTCGACGAACGCGAAGTACCGGCCCATCACCCGCAGCAGCCGGGCCCCGAGCGGGCCCTCCTGCGGTTCGTGGAACCGCTGCGCCAGCTCGTCGGCGGCCCGCCGCAACGCGGCCTCGTACAGGCTGAGTTTGCCGGGGAAGTAGTGGTAGACGAGCGGGCGGGATATCCCGGCGGCCGCCGCGATCTCGTCGATCGACACGTCGTCGGGGGAGCGGTGGCTGAACAGCTCCAGGGCCACCCCGATCAGCTGCTGCCGCCGCTCCTCGACACCCATCCTGCGCCGCACCCCGGTTGTCATGCCGACACCCTACTTCCCGCGCGGGTGTGGGCCGTACGGGTGACGGGCCGCCGCCGCTACAGGTCGAGCGTGAGCCGGTCGGCGGCCGCGCGGGAGACGCACAGCAGCATCGAGCCGGCGCGCTCGCCGTCCGTGAGGAGATCGTCGCGGTGGTCCACCCGGCCCGCCACGACCCGCTGCCGGCAGGTCCCGCAGAAGCCCTGCCCGCAGGAGTACGGGGTGTCGGGCAGCACGCGGCGCACCGCCGCCAGCGCGGACTCGTCCGCCGCCACCTCGACCGCCGTGCCGGTGCGGGCGAGTTCCACCGTGAAGGGCTTCGCCTCGGCGGGCGGCGCCGCCGCGAAGCGCTCCAGGCGGACCGCCCCCGGGTCCGGGACGGCCTCCGCGACCGCCCGCATCAGGGGCTCGGGGCCGCAGCAGTAGACCAGGGTGCCGGGCCGGATCCCGGCCAGCGGGGACAGGTCGGGCAGGCCGGCCTCGTCCTCGGCGGTGACCGTCACCCGGTCCCCGTAGGAGGCGAGTTCGGGCAGGAACGGCATCGAGGCGCGGGTACGGCCCCCGTACAGCAGCGTCCAGCCGGCGCCGGCCGCCGTGGCCGCGCGGAGCATCGGCAGGATCGGGGTGATCCCGATGCCGCCGGCGACGAACGCGTACGAGGGCGCCGGCTCCAGCTCGAACCGGTTGCGCGGCGGACGCAGTTGCAGCTCCGCCCCCTCCACCAGCCGCTCGTGCGCCTCGCGGGAGCCGCCGCGGCCGTCCTCGACCAGCCGGACCGCGATCGTCCAGCGCCCCGCCTCGGCCGGGTCCCCGCACAGCGAGTACTGGCGTACCAGCCCCGAGGGCAGGGTCAGGTCCACGTGCGCGCCCGGGGTCCAGGCCGGCAGTTCGTCCGACTCCAGGACCAGGCGCAGCACCCCTTCGGCGGGCTCGGTGCGCGAGACGACCACGGCCCGCAGCGTCCGGCGCGGCGAGTACCCCGACACGGGGTTCTCCAGCGCGGGCAGCGGCCACAGGGGGGAGCGGTCCACCCGCTTGAGCAGGGCGCGCCGGGTGAGGGCGGCGGCCCCCGCCACCGCCGCGACGGCCAGGGCCCGCTTCACGGCCGCACCCCGCCGTTGGCGCCGGGGGAGGAGGCCAGGTAGGCCTGCGCCTGGGCGGTGGAGCCCTCCTGGGAGGGGTGGTAGGTCCGCGACAGGTACGTCGGGATGGAGCGGGCCATCGCTCCCGCCGAGGGCAGGACACCCTTGCGGCCCGCCCGCAGGAACTGCCCGTAGGAGGCTTTGGCGCCCGGGAGGAGGGGGTCGTTCGCCATGAAGAAGCGGGCGCCGCGCTGCCACAGGAAGAGCAGGGCGGCGAAGGCGCTGGCCCAGGTGCGGACCCGGCGGCGGTAGCTGCCGTCCACGTGCATGAACAGGTCGAAGGCCACCGAGCGGTGCTCGACCTCCTCCGCGCCGTGCCAGCGCAGCAGGTCCAGCATCATCGGGTCGGCGCCGCGCCGGTCCAGCTCGCGCGCGTTGAGCACCCAGTCGCCCAGGAACGCCGTGTAGTGCTCGATGGCGGCGATCATCGCGATCCGTTCCCTGAGCCACCAGGTGCGGGCGCGGCCGGGCGGCAGGGTCCGGTCGCCGAGCAGCTTCTCGAAGAGCCAGTCGACCTGGGCGGTGTAGGGGGTGGGGTCGAGGCCGAGGCGCTTGAGGTGGGGGAGTACGTCGTCGTGCGCGGCGGCGTGCATCGCCTCCTGCCCGATGAAGCCGATGACGTCCGCCCGCAGCCGCTCGTCCGTGATGTGCGGCAGGGCCTGCTTGTAGACGTGCACGAACCAGCGCTCACCGGCGGGGAGCAGCAGGTGCAGCACGTTGATGGTGTGCCCGGCGAAGGGTTCGCCGGGCAGCCAGTGCAGCGGGGTGTCCTCCCAGGAGAAGGACACGTTCCGGGGCGCGAGGCCTATGTGTTCCGACGCCACGGGGGCGGGGGCGGGCAGCCTATTAGACATGGCGTCAATGTACTGATGGGTACCCGCCAGGAAAACCCCCCGGCGCTACCGAACCCGCCGGCGCTGCCGAACCCGCCGGCGGGGACCACCCCCTAGCGGAGCGCCCCGGCCTTGGTGCCGTCCGTCAGCTTCCCCGACAGGTCCACCTGCGCACCCTCCGGCGCCTTCAGCGCCAGCCGGTTGCCGGTCGCGCTGCCGCTCACCCCGGACCCCGATGCCGACACCGAGGCGAACTGCGCGCTCCCCGCCGCCAGTACGTACCACTGCCCGGCGCGGGACTTCCACAGCACCCCGGCCAGTACCCGCGGCTCCCGGGGCCCGCAGGCCGGGGAGCCCTCCGCCTTGGCCGCCTGGGCCGCCAGCGGCGCCCCCGGGGCCAGGAACTGCGCCTGCACCCGGTCCGCGGTGCCCTGCCAGGTCTCCGCCCGGGTGCACAGCCAGGTGGCCGTCCCGTCGCCCTCGGGCAGCGGCTGCTTCGCGTACGTCCAGGCGTTGACGGTGCGCACCCCGTGCGAGCGCACCGACGGCAGCAGGCACGCCGTCTTCGACCACTCCCCGAGCTCCGCCCCCTCCGTCACGTCCCGCACCGCGCCCGGCGCGCCCGAGGTCAGCCGCGCCGGCGTCAGCTCGCCCAGGTCGGTCACCAGCCGGGTGGCGCCGTCGCCGGTCAGGGACAGGGCGCTCCAGCTCGTGCAGTCGCCGCCCGGGGCGGGGCCGACCACGGGCGGGGTGACCCCGTCCGGGGTGAGCTTCAGCGGGGCCGGCTGGTCGCCCGGCTTGAGCAGGTCGCGCAGGGCGGCGCCGGTCACCCAGGGGGCCGTCAGGTAGCGCACGTTGCCGTCGACCCGGCTCAGCACGAGCGCCGTCGCGGTGTCCGCCGTCGCCCCGTCGGTCCGGGCGAAGTCCAGGGCGGCGCCAGCCGTGCCGTTGCGCGGCTCGGCGTACCGGACCACGCGCAGCCCGTCGTACAGCAGGACCACCACGGCCTGGTCGACCGTGCCCGCGAACAGCAGCTGCGCCGGCCCCATCGGAGGCCCGGACGGGGTGCCCGGAGTGGCCGAGACCACCACCTCCTTGCCGGGGCGGGCCCATACGGCGAGCGCCCGGCGCAGCAGCCCCGCGTCCCCGGCGCGGTCGCCGCGCGCGGGCCAGGCGGAGTAGTCCGTACGGGAGGACGTACGCCACACCGTGGGCGCGGCCCGCAGCAACTGGCCCGGGTCCAGGGCCTGTTCCGCCACCGCGTTGCGCGCGTACGGCGGGGCCGCGGGCCCGTCCGAGCCCCAGCCCCCGCCCGGCAGTGCCAGCAGCGCCCCGCACACCGCGAGCGCCGCGGCGGCGGCCAGGCCGGCCCGCGCGAACCGGCGCCGGCGCAGCAGGTCGGTGGGGCGGGCCTGGAGCACGCACGGGTCGAACTCCGGGGAGGCGAAGAGGGCGTCGTGCGCCGGGTCCCCGGACTCGGCGACCGCCGCCGCCGGGTCGGCGACCCCGGCGTCGGCGAGCACCCGGAGCACGTCCGGCTCGGCCAGCCCCTCCAGCGCCCGCAGCACGCAGGCCGCGCGGCCGGGGCCGTTCAGGGTGGCCAGCCACTGGTCCAGGGCCAGTTCCTCGGCCCCGCCCGAGCGCGGGAACAGCCGCAGCCCCCACACCTGGGGCAGCAGCGCGGGCAGCTGCCCGCGCAGCGGGAGCGCCCGGAAGGTCAGCGGGATCCCCGCCTCCAGGGCGGAGCGCAGCACGCGCAGCCGGACGTACGCGTACCCGGACTCGGGCCCGCCCAGCCCGCCGCGCTGCGCCGGCACCCCGCCCTGCACGGCCGCGGGGTCGGAACCCCGCCGCCCGCGCGGCAGCGCCCGCTGGGTCAGCGAATGCGCGGTGAGCACCCGCCGGTTGCGGCCGAGGGCGGGGGGCAGCACCAGGTAGGCCAGCCGCACCAGCCGCGGGTAGTGCTCGACGATGGCGGCCTCGGCCTGCTCGACGTCGGGGGTCAGGGGGCGGGTGGCGGTATCCGGCGCAGTCACGTTCAGCAGAACGAGCGAATCGTCGGATGGTCACCCGCCCTGGCGCACCCGTTCGGGCGCATTCCCGCCTTCGAGGTTTACGGGGCGGCCCTGTGCGCGGACCGGCTCAGGCGGTCAGCCTGGCGCGCAGCGCCTCGACCGTCTCCTCCGAGACGCCGAGGCCCTCGTGGACGTACTTCTCCATCGAGCCGTAGCGGACGCGGACCTCGTCCAGACCGGCCTCCAGGTACGCGGGGAACACCCCGATCAGCGCCAGCGCGATGTCCGGGTCCCCGCCCGCGGCGGTGAAACCCTCGATCAGCGGCGCGAAGGCCAGCTTGACCGCCGGATTCACCGACAGGTACTCGGCCATCAGGGTGTCCTCGTCGGCGCCGAGCAGCGCCAGGATCAGCGTCGCGCCCCAGCCCGTACGGTCCTTGCCGGCCGTGCAGTGGAAGAGCAGCGGGCCCGCCTGCGGGTCCGCGGCCTCGGTGAGCAGCGTCCGGTACGCCGCCTGGGCGGAACCGGTGCTGACGAAGGAGCGGTAGACGGACCCGAACAGGGTCTGCGCCTTGCCGCCGCCCAGGTGCTCCTCGGCCACCACCGGGTCGGCGAGGAGGTCCTTGAGCTGGGTGGCGGCCGGCATCCGGCGGTCGCTCATCTTGTCGGCGAGCACGTCGCGCACCAGCAGCCGGACGCCGTCGGGTATCCGGTCCGGGTGGTCGGCCCGCTCGGGCGCGCTGCGCAGGTCGATGACGGTGCGCAGGCCGAGCGCCGCGACCGCCGGGTCGGCGTCGAGGTCGAGCCGGTCGAGCGCGCCCGAGCGCAGCACGAGGCCGGGGCGGACGGTACGGCCGCCGGCGAGCGGGGTGCCACCGAGGTCGCGGAGGTTGGCGACGGTGGTCGAGGGGGTGGCGGTCATCGTGGCGGCTCCAGCGGTGTGGCGTGCTCGGGGTGGCTTGCTCGTGGCGGCTTGCTCGGGTCCTGCGCGCCGTTCGTCCCCTTCGGGGCACATGGGTCAGACATGAGTGATTTTCCGATGATTCGATCCGGAACGACAATCGACGGCGACGGACAGCCCGATCCCCAGACCGAGCGCCACGAGGTGGCCGGCGTCGGTGAAGGTCCGTCCGCGCCGCAGCACCGGCTGTGCGGCGACGGCCAGCAGGCCGGCCCGGACCGCGGTGCGCACCGCCCCGCGCGGCAGCGCCGAGGTGAGCGCGCCCAGGACGGCGTTGAACCCGTAGCTCGTGCCGACGTCCAGGGCCCGGCGGGTCTCGCGGTCGGCGCCGCGGCGCAGGGCCCCGTAGACGAGGAGCGTCGCCGCGGTGTGCCCGAAGAGGAAGACGGCGGCCGTCCACCACGCCCCGTACGCGTACTCCGCGTAGCCCAGGACCGCGACCAGCAGCAGGGCGTACGGCAGCGGCATGGGCTCCTCGACCACGCAGGCGCTGCTCAGCAGCGTCTCCCAGCGGCCGGCGTCGAGGTTGTCGACGTTCGTCGAACAGCCGCGCAGCACCCGCTCCCGCTCGGCCGGGACCAGTCGTTCGAGGGCGTGGGCCCCGAGCTGGACGCCGCCCGCGTAGACCGCCCCCAGCGGCAATGACCATGACCATGGCAATGGATTCACCCTGCCATGATCGGATACGGCCCTCTTGCGGGTGGCGGCGGGCCCCGTGCGAACATGGCCGGGACATGCCTGAATCCTCACCCCGCGCGCCGATGCGCGGCACGCGCGCCGCGATGTTCGCGGCCGTGTGCGTGGCTCTGGGAGCGGTGGGGCATTCGCTCATGTCCGGGACGGATGTCCCTTTCGGTAGTCTTCTGGCCGCTTTCGCCGTGACCGGGGCGCTCGCCTGGGCCGCTGCCGGACGGCGCTGCGGACCGGCCGGGATCACCGCCGCGCTGCTCGCCGTACAGGGCGTCCTGCACCTCGCCTTCTCCGCCGGCCAGGCCCCGCGCCACGGCCATGGCCACGGCGGTGCCGGCCGGGCGCCGGCCGCCGTGCCCGAGCCGCTGCCCGGGCACCACCACGTGCCCGGCATGCGGATGGACGCCCCCGCGGGCGCTCCCGCCGCGGACGGCATCACGGGCCCGGCCGGCGGCGACCTCCTGGGCGGCACGGGCGACCTGGCGAGCGGCGCGGGCGACATGGCCCCGGGCGCGGGCGACATGGCCGGGATGGGCGACCTGCTGGGCACGGCCGGGATGGGCGACCTGCTGGGCACGGCCGGGCACGGCGGCCTCGGGATGATCGCCGCGCACGTCCTCGCCGGGGTCTTCTGCGCCGTCTGGCTGGCCCGGGGCGAAGCCGCCGTCTTCCGGCTGGCCGGCGCCCTCGGGGCCACCGCGCTGCTGGCCGCCCGCCCGCTGGCCCGCGCGCTCGCGCTGCTGCGGACCCGGGTGGCCCCCGTACCGGCCCCGCCCGCGCAGCGTCCTCCGTACGAACGCCCGCGCCGCCTGCGCGGAGCCGTCCACGCCCACACCGCGGTCCGCCGCGGCCCACCCGGGTGGCGGGACACCCGCACCACGGCCCCGACGCCGTGTCGCCAGAGCCCCGCCCGGCCGACGGCCCCCGCCGCGTACGCCCACCGCGTCGCCGCGGGCCGCCGTCGCGCCCCTGCGCGCGCGCACGCACCGGGCAGCGCCGGCCCCGCCCGCAGGGCGGCCGGAGCCGCTCCGGCGACACCCGTCCCGCTCCCCGCGCCCGCCTGACCGGCGCGTTCCGGGCGACGGACGAGACCGGGGCCGATCCCCCCGTTCCGCCGAACCCCGAGGACCGACATGTCCCTTGACGAGCTCCAGAACGCCCCGGCGCCGGATGCCGCCGCACCAGCCGGGCCCGCCCGCCGCACCGCCGGCGGCTGGGCCGCACTGCGGCCCCTGCTGCTGCGCCTGCACTTCTACGCGGGCCTGCTCATAGCCCCGTTCCTCTTCCTCGCCGCCGCCACCGGCCTGCTGTACGCCGGCTCCTGGCAGGCCGAGCGCATCCTCTACTCCCACGAACTGACCGTCGACAGCGTCGGCGAGCAGGCCCTGCCGCTCAGCGCCCAGGTCAAGGCCGCCCAGGGCGCCGCCCCCCAGGGCAAGGTGCTCGGCGTGTGGCCCGCGCCCGAGCCCGACGCGACCACCCGGGTGATCATGGAGAACCCGGGGCTCGGGGAGGGCGAGACCCTCACCGTCTTCGTCGACCCCTACACCGCCGGCGTGCGGGGGCAGCTGACCACCTCCGGTGACGCGCTGCCGCTGCGGGCCTGGCTGAGCGAGTTCCACGCGAGCCTCCAGCTCGGCGAGCCCGGCCGCAACTACAGCGAGCTCGCCGCCAGCTGGCTCTGGGTGGTCGCCCTGGGCGGACTCGCCCTGTGGATCGGCCGCCGCCGCGCCCGCACGGCCGACCTCGTCCGGCCCGACCGCAAGGCCACCGGCCGGCGCAAGACCCTCTCCTGGCACGGCAGCATCGGCCTGTGGGCCGCCGTCGGCCTTGTCGGCCTCTCCGTGACCGGCCTGACCTGGTCGAACTACGCCGGTGAGAACATCGGGCAGCTCCAGGACCGGCTCGGCGGAGCCACCCCCTCCGTCGCGGCCGCGCTCAAGCCCGGCGCGGGCGCCGACGGCGGCGACGAGCACGCCGGGCACGTCATGACCGACGGCATGGAGATGCCCCCGCCGGCCCCCGTCACCGACGTCGGCATCGACCGGGCCGTGGCCGCCGCCCGGGCCGCCGGGGTGACCGAGAGCCTGCGCGTGACCCTGCCCGCCAAGGGCAAGGGCTACGTCGTCAAGGAGAACGACAAGACGCTGCCGGTGCACCTGGACTCGGTCGCGGTGGACCCCGCCGACGGCCGGATCATGGACGAACTGCGCTTCGCCGACTACCCGCTGCTCGCCCAGCTGACCCGCTTCGGCATCGACCTGCACATGGGCCTGACCTTCGGGATCGCCAACCAGCTCGCGCTGGCCGCGCTCGCCGTCGCGGTGATGTTCCTCGTCGTGTGGGGCTACCGGATGTGGTGGATGCGCCGTCCCACCAAGGAGCGCCGGCTGGCGGTGGGCCGCGCCCAGCCGCGCGGCGCCTGGCGCAGGCTGCCGGTGACCGCACTCCTGCCGCTGGCCTGCGTGACGGCAGTCGTGGGCTGGTTCGTCCCGCTGCTCGGCATCAGCCTGGCGGCCTTCCTCGTCATCGACCTGGCCGCCGGGTTCACCGCGCGCCGGCGTGCGGGGCGGACCGCGTAGGGAGGAGCCGGCGGAGTGGGCCCGTACGCGCTTTCCCGCGTACGGGCCCACCGTCATCCCGGCGTCAGGGCGCGTACTTGTAGCCCACGCGGCGGACGGTCTGGATGGCGCCGCGGTGCGCCGCGCCCAGCTTGCGGCGCAGGCGGGCGATGTGGACGTCGACGGTCCGGCCGTCGCCGACGTGGCCGTAGCCCCACACCGTGGTCACCAGCTGGTCCCGGCTGTGCACCCGGTGCGGGTGCGCCACCAGATGGGCGAGCAGCTCGAACTCCAGGTAGGTGAGGTCCAGCTGCTCGCCGTCGACCTCGGCCGTGCGCTGCGCGGTGTCGATGCGCACGAGCGCGTCCCCGGTGGTCGTCGGGGACGCGGACGCCGACCGGACGGACGGGCCCGGTCCGGCGGCGGGTGCGGGAGCGGGAACGGACTGCGGGGCGAAGGCGATCGGCTGCTGGTCGGCCGGTACGAGGACCAGGTAGCCGACCATCGGCGGCTGGCCCGGCAGCGTGGGCAGGGCGTGCTGCGGCGCGGGCAGCCAGGTGGCGCCGGGCGGCAGCAGGTCCACCACCCGGGCCACCTCGTCCCGGTCGACGGCCCGGAGCCGGTGGCGCGGACCGGGCGGGAAGGGCAGGGAGGCGGAGGTCGCGGCGGAAGCGGCAGAAGCGAGGGAACGGGTGCTCGTCATGAGTGGTCGGCTCTTTCACGCGGAGAGGTCGGCAGAGGACGTACGTGTGCATGTGCGTGTGCACGTAGTCGTTGCGTACCGCGCAGACCGAAGGCCCCGGGTCTGGTGAGAGGTCCCGGAAGGCTTTAGAGGGCCGGCGCGTTCTCGGCGCGGCAACACACCCGGTCGAAGTCGTGGTCCTGACGGGACGGCCAGAACGGCTCCAGGTCGCTGCGACCTGTCGGGGGGTGTGAAGGGCTGGCCATGGGCGCCATTGAAGCAGAAACGACGGGCCCGGGGCAGGGCGCGTCCCACCTGTTGGATCGGAATCTCAAATTCCGTCGTCATGGCGTCGTCAGGTCGTCACAATCCCGGCAAACCGTCCTGCGGCGAGCCACTCCCGGACACCTCGTTCCGGCACCCGTATCGCATCGTGGACTGATCCGTCCCGGCAACACGACAGCCCCCCCACCGCCGTTGCCGGCGACGAGGGGCTGTGCGGGGGCCGGAGCCCCGGGCCGGCGGCTCAGACCAGGCCGTCCTTCTCCAGGCCCGTGCAGCAGGTGTCCGTGATCAGGCGGGTCACCACGTACGGGTCCACGTTCGCGTTCGGACGGCGGTCCTCGATGTAGCCCTTGCCGTCCTTCTCCACCTGCCACGGGATGCGGACCGACGCGCCGCGGTCCGAGACGCCGTAGCTGAACTCGTTCCACGGGGCCGTCTCGTGCAGACCCGTCAGGCGCTCGTCGATGCCCGCGCCGTAGTTCTTGACGTGGTCCAGCGGCTTGCTGCCCTCGCCCAGCGCCTCGCAGGCCGAGATGATCGCACGGTAGTCCTCGCGCATCGCCTTCGTGGAGAAGTTGGTGTGCGCGCCGGCGCCGTTCCAGTCGCCCTTCACCGGCTTCGGGTTCAGCGTCGCCGACACGTTGAAGTCCTCGGCCGTGCGGTACAGCAGCCAGCGCGCGATCCACAGCTGGTCGGAGACCTCCAGCGGGCTCAGCGGGCCGACCTGGAACTCCCACTGGCCGGGCATGACCTCGGCGTTGATGCCCGAGATCTCCAGGCCTGCCGCCAGGCAGTGGTCCAGGTGCTTCTCGACGATGTCACGGCCGAAGATCTCGTCCGAGCCCACGCCGCAGTAGTAGCCGCCCTGCGCCGCCGGGAAGCCGCCCACCGGGAAGCCGAGCGGGCGGTCGCCGTCGAAGAACGTGTACTCCTGCTCGATGCCGAAGATCGGGGCCTGGCCGGCGAACCGCTCGGCGACCGGACGCAGCAGCGCGCGCATGTTCGACTCGTGCGGGGTCATGTCGATGTTGAGGACCTCGCACAGGACGAGGAGGTGGTTCCCGCCGCGGATCGGGTCCGGGCAGGAGAAGACCGGCTGGAGGACGCGGTCCGAGGCGTGGCCCTCAGCCTGGTTGGTGCTCGAACCGTCGAAGCCCCAGACCGGCAGCTCCGCCCCGTCCGCCAGGATCTTCGTCTTGGAGCGGAGCTTCGCCGTCGGCTCGGTGCCGTCGATCCAGATGTACTCAGCCTTGTAGCTCACGGGACCATCCTGACTCTGCGGGGTGCTGCGGGTGGCTTGATCGGTGCGCGCGCCTGGCGCCTTTGTCGCTGGTCGCAGCGTGCCCCGTGGCGATTTCTCATCCGTTGCCCGTGTGTGAACCCCGTGTTACCGGGGTTTACACCGCAGGTCGGGTGGCTTGTGCGGGTCGGCGGCCGTACATCCGTCCGAGTGGGGCAGACTGAGCAGGTGAGCATTTCGTACGATTTCAGCGCCTCGGGCAGTGGCCCCGCCGCGGGCCCCGGCGGTTCCCGCCCCCGCGTCGGCCTGCTCGGCACCGGCCCCTGGGCCCACCGCACCCACGCCCCCGCCCTCGCCGCGCACACCGGCTCCGACTTCGCCGGGATCTGGGGCCGCCGCCCCGAAGCCGCGGCCGAGCTGGCCGACGCGCACGGGGTGAAGGTGTACGAAGACCCCGACGCGCTGTTCGCCGACTGCGACGTCGCGGCCTTCGCCCTGCCGCCCGACGTCCAGGCCCCCCTCGCCGTGCGCGCGGCCGCCGCCGGCTGCCACCTGCTGCTCGACAAGCCCGTCGCCACGACGGCCGCGGACGCCCGTGCGGTGGCCGACGCCGCCGCGGCGCACCGGGTCGCCTCCGTCGTCTTCCTCACCCTGCGCTTCGCCGAACCCACCGCCACGTGGGTCCTCGAACAGGCCGGACGCTCCGGGTGGTTCACCGCCTCCGCGCACTGGCTCGGCGCGGTCTTCCCGCCCGCCGGCGAGCCCAGCGCGTACGCCGACTCGCCCTGGCGGAAGGCCAAGGGCGGCCTGTGGGACGTCGGCCCCCACGCCCTGTCCGTCCTGATCCCGGTCCTGGGCGACGTCACCTCCGTCCACGCCACCCGTGGCCCGTCCGACCTGGTCCAGCTGGCCCTGCGGCACGCCTCCGGGGTCGTCAGCAACGCCGTGCTCAGCCTGAGCGCGCCCCGCGCGGCAGCGGGGGTCGGGCTGGAACTGCGCGGGGCCGAGGGCGTCTTCGCGCTGCCCGACTGGAGCGACGTCCCCGGCGCCTACGGGCGGGCCCTGGACGCGCTGCTCACCGCTGCCCGCACGGGGACGCCGGATCCGCGCGGGGCGGAGTTCGGGGCCCGGCTGACGGAGATCCTCGAGGAGGCGGAGGGGCAGCTCGGGGACATGTGACCCGGGGTCATTTGATGAGGGCGTTGGCCACGATGACGGCCAGCCCGATCGTGGCGTCCGCCAGGCCGAAGAGCAGGGCCGTGGCGATCCGGTAGCCGACCCGGATCGCCACGAAGGCCCCCCAGGCGAACAGCAGCGCGGTGTTCAGGCCGAGCCCGACGGCCGTCACCCCGTACGGGTCCCAGTGCGCGACCCCGGCGAGCAGGAGCAGCAGCACCGTCGGCAGGGTGGCGGCGATCATCGGCCACTCGTTCCCCAGGGCGCGGGCCAGCAACCTCCACCGGTACCCGGCGGAAGCGTGCTCGTGGCCCGCCATGTGGTGCGAGTACCCGTGCGCGAGGGCGGCGGTGACGGCGGTGACCAGGACCCAGCTGGCGTCGTAGAACGGGGTGTACTCCCCGCCCTCCTGATGCAGCGCGGCCAGCAACGCACTGGCCAGCACGGTCCCGTACACCCCGCCGAACATCCAGTCGGCCCTGCGGCGGGCCGGGGGGAGGGGGTACGGGGCGGCGGGGCCCGGCGGGGGCTGCGGCGGCTGCTGGGGCTGCGGCGGCTGGTCGGTCATGGGGCCCCTTGGTGTATTTCGTCCCTATTTGCTCCTCGGGCCACCCTAGCGGGACGGGGGGTGGGGGCGGTGTGAAGGGGGGGCGGGGTGGGGTGGGGGGCGGGGTTTCGGTGGGGCGGTGTCAGGGCTGGTTTGGGGGCTTCCCGTCAGTCCCATCGTCGTTCCGTGTCGGGCCGGTCCCTCAAGGGCGCTCCTTCGTCGCGTCGCTTCGCGATGGCCTTCGGCCACCCTTGACCGACCGACCCGCCCCGGAAAG
>NZ_JBEZKZ010000056.1:0-47396 GCF_040651895.1 Streptomyces sp. NPDC048352 | reverse complement strand
GCCGGACAGGTCCGCGCCGGACAGCTCGGACCGGCCCTGGCGCTGCGGCCGGACGTCGCCACCGTCACCGCCGGGGTCAACGACCTGCTCCGGCGGAGGGCCGTCGCCGCTCCCGGCCCCCTCCTCGAAAACTCCTTGAACCTCCCTCCCTCATCTCTATGCGCGTAGAAGGAAGTCACCTCATGGACGTCATCTCCGTCATCCGGACCAAGCGGGACCGCGGTGAGCTGAGCCCCGAGCAGATCGACTGGGTCATCGACGCGTACACCCGCGGGGTCGTCGCCGACGAGCAGATGTCGGCGCTCGCGATGGCCATCCTGCTGAACGGCATGAACCGGGCCGAGATCGCCCGCTGGACCGCCGCCATGATCGCCTCCGGCGAGCGGATGAACTTCGACTCCCTCTCCCGCCCGACGGCCGACAAGCACTCCACCGGCGGCGTCGGCGACAAGATCACCCTCCCGCTGGCCCCGCTCGTCGCCGCCTGCGGCGCGGCCGTGCCCCAGCTGTCGGGCCGGGGCCTCGGCCACACCGGCGGCACCCTGGACAAGCTGGAGTCCATCCCCGGCTGGCGCGCCCTGCTGTCCAACGAGGAGATGCTGAACGTCCTCGACACCACCGGCGCCGTCATCTGCGCGGCCGGCGACGGCCTGGCCCCCGCCGACAAGAAGCTCTACGCCCTGCGCGACGTCACCGGCACGGTCGAGGCCATCCCGCTGATCGCCTCCTCGATCATGTCGAAGAAGATCGCCGAGGGCACGGGCTCGCTCGTCCTCGACGTCAAGGTCGGCTCCGGCGCCTTCATGAAGACCATCGAGGACGCCCGCGAACTGGCCTCCACCATGGTCGCCCTGGGCACCGACAGCGGCGTCAAGACGATCGCCCTGCTCACCGACATGTCCACCCCGCTCGGCCTGACCGCGGGCAACGCCCTGGAGGTCCGCGAGTCCGTCGAGGTCCTCGCCGGCGGCGGCCCGGCCGACGTGGTCGAGCTGACCATCGCCCTGGCCAAGGAGATGCTGGACGCGGCGGGCATCAAGGACGCCGACCCGGCGAAGGCCCTCGCCGACGGCTCCGCCATGGACGTGTGGCGCCGGATGATCGCGGCCCAGGGCGGCGACCCGGACGCGGCCCTGCCGGTGGCGCGCGAGCACCACGTGGTCACCGCGCCCGCCTCGGGCGTCCTGACCCGCCTCGACGCGTACGCGGTCGGCGTCGGCGCCTGGCGCCTGGGCGCGGGCCGCGCCCGCAAGGAGGACCCGGTCCAGGCGGGCGCGGGCATCGAGCTGCACGCTAAGCCGGGCGACACGGTCACCGCGGGCCAGCCCCTGATGACCCTGCACACGGACACCCCGGAGAAGTTCGCGTACGCCCTGGCCTCCCTGGAGGGCTCCTACGACGTCGCCCCGGCGGGCACGGCGTTCTCGGCGCAGCCGATCGTCCTGGACCGCATCGCCTGATCCCCGGCCGGGGCGGGGCCGGTGCCGGTGCCGGTGCCGGTGCCGGGGCCGGCGCCCGGGCTGGTGCCCGTGGCCCGGGCCTGTGGGTCGGTGCGGGTGCGGTACCGCTGCGCGGGGCTGGTCCCCTACCCGCCCTTCAACCGTTCTCGCCTCAAGCGCCGGCGGGGCTGAAAGACCCCGGGGCTCCGCTCCGGACCCCGTTCCGGACGCTCCGCGCCCGGTGCGCTCAAACGCCGCGCGGGCTGGAGAATCCAGCCTCGCCGGCGTTTGAGGCGCGGGGGTCTGGGGGCGGAACCCCCAGGGGTCCGGGCGCAGCCCGGGGAACGGGCGAAGGGCGGGTAGGGGACCTCGCGCCGCGCAGCGGCACCCCGCGGCAGCGCACCCGGCCACCACACCGGCACCCCGCGGCAGCGCACCGCTCAGGCCCCCGCGCGGCAGCGCAACGGCTACCGATGAGTTCCGCGGCAGCGGACGGTCATCCCCTCGTGGAGATCAGAACCCTGGCCCTGGAAGGGCCCGAGCCCGACGTCCCCGCCCTCTGCGCCCGCGTCCGCGAGGCCTCCCGCCACGGGCCGGTGACCTGCGACGCGGGCGGCGTCACGGAGCCCACCCTCGCCACCGTCGACGCCCTGGCCCGCATGGCCCTGGCGGCCCGCCGCCACGGCGCCCCCTTCGGCGTCACCGGCGCAGCCCCGCCGCTCCGGGCCCTGCTACACCTGGCCGGCCTCGGAGAGCTCCTCCGGCAGCCCGAACAGCGGGAACCACCGCGCCGTGTCCAGGAAGGCGTTCAGCCCGACGATCCGCCCCTCTGACACCTCCAGCACCTGCAGCGCCCACGGCACGTGCCCGGGCAGGCCGTCCTCCCGCGGACGGTACTGCCCGAAGGCCGGCAGCCCGTTCGCCGTGGTCGGGACCAGCCGCGAGCCCTTGCAGCCGATGCCCTGCTCCAGGTGCCACGCGGCGATGTCGGCCGGCCCGCGCAGCCACAGGTCGAACGGCGGCATCGACAGCACCGCGTCCTCGTGGAGCAGCGCGGTGAGCCGCGTGATGTCGTACGCCTCGAAGGCCGACAGGTACTGCTCCAGCAGCTTCGCCTGGTCCGCGTCCAGCGGGTCCTTCGGCTCGCCGGGGCGCAGCGCCTGCCCCGCGAGGGTGGCCCGCGCACGCTGGAGGGCGCTGTTCACCGACGCCACCGAGGTCTCCAGCAGCTGCGCGACCTCGTCCGCCTTCCAGGCCAGCACCTCCCGCAGGATCAGCACGGCCCGCTGCTTCGCCGGCAGGTGCTGCAGGGCCGCCACGAAGGCCAGCCGGACGGACTCCTTCGCGAGGGCCGCCTCCGCCGGGTCGGTGGTCTGCGGCAGCACCCGTCCGTCCGGCACGGGCTCCAGCCAGGTCACCTCGGGCCGCTCGTTGAGCACGGCCGAGGCCTGGTGCTGCGGGGCGGACAGGTCCATCGGCCGGGCCCGCCTGCTCCCCGCCTTCAGCTGGTCCAGGCAGACGTTGGTGGCGATCCGGTACAGCCACGAGCGCAGCGAGGAGCGGCCCTCGAACTTCCCGTGCGCCCGCCAGGCGCGGACGAAGGTGTCCTGCACCGCGTCCTCCGCGTCGAAGGACGAGCCGAGCATCCGGTAGCAGTAGCCGGTCAGCTCGACGCGGTAGAGGTCCATCGCCGCGTCGAGTTCCGGTGACGAGGTCGCGAGGTCACTCATGGCTGCCGTCCCCCAGGTTGTTGCCGTCCCTTCGGAAACTACCGGAGGGGTCTGACAACGGCAGCCGGAGCGCGGGGGGAACGTCAGGTACCGGGCTTGCGGCCGTACACGTAGACGTCCTCGCCGTTGGTCAGCATGCTCCAGTAGGCCTTGGCGTCGGTCGTCGTCATGTTCACGCAGCCGCCCGAACCCGGCGGGTTCCACATGCTCTTGGTGACCGAGTGGAAGGCGATGCCCCCGTCGAAGAACTGCGAGTACGGCATGGCCACGTTGTAGATCGTCGACCAGTGGTTGATGCTCCGGTAGTAGATCTTCTTCAGGCCGGTCCGCGTGGGCGTCTCCGCCTTGCCGGTGCGCACCGGCACCGGACCGTACTTCAGGGTGGCGCCGTCCTGGATCCAGCTGAGCTGGCGGGTCAGGTCCACGCAGGCGATCCGCCCCAGGTGGGTGGGGCACGCCCCCGCCGCGTTCGGGTTCTTGCCGGCCGCCCGCTGCGCCAGCATCGTGCTCATCGTCTGCCAGGTCAGCGGACCCGCGTACCCCATGGTCGGGGTGATCCCGTGGGTGGCCTGGAAGGACTGGATGGCCGTGCAGTCGGCCGCCGACTGCACCCCGTCCACCGGCCGCCCCAGGAACTGCTCGACCTGCCGCTGGTAGGGCCCGGTGGTCACGTTGCAGGAGGCGGCCTGAGCCGTACCGCCCCCCACCGCCACCAGGGGCGCCGCCAGCGCCAGAGCCCCGCCGAACACCATCGCAGCCCGCCGCTTCGCGCGCACGCGTATCGCCGCCATCCGGTCCCTCCCCTGCCGCGCCCGCCCGGTGGGGGCGCCACTTCCTCCCACGCTAGAGCGAGTTGCGCACGCCGCACAGACCTTGAACGGACTTGGCCGCCGCGGGCTCCCGCGGGGTCCGGAGCCGACCGTTTCCGATGCCTCAGCGGGCCGCCGCGGCCGGGCCGCCCGGGGAGAGCAGCCGCCGCCGCTCGGCCCGGGCCGCGTGGGACCCGTACAGGGTGATCGAGACGACGCCCAGCACCGCCAGCAGGGCGATGCCGACCGTGGCCGCCCAGCCCGAGGCGTGGTACGCCAGCGCGCCCAGGGTGCCGCCCGCGCTGGAGCCGAGGTAGTACGCGGACTGGTAGAGCGCGGAGGCCTGCGCCCGGCCCGTCTTCGCCGTCCGGCTCACCGCCGCCGAGGCCACCGCGTGCCCCGCGAAGAAACCGGCCGTGATCAGCACCAGCCCCGGCAGGATCAGCCCCAGCGAGTTCCCGAGCGACAGCAGCAGCCCCAGCGCGGTCGTGGTCACCGCCAGGTACAGCGCCCCGCGCCGGCCCGCCCGCGCCACCAGCTTCCCGGCGGCGGCCGAGGAGACCGTCCCCACCAGGTAGACCAGGAAGACCGAGCCGACCACGCCCTGGCCCAGCGAGAACGGCGCGGCGGCCAGCCGGTAGCCGATGACGGTGTACACCGCCCCGAAGACGGTCATGAACAGCGCGCCGATCCCGTACAGCCGCAGCAGCAGCGGATCGCGCAGGTGCCCGGCGACGGTACGGCCCACCACGCGCGGCTCCAGCGACGCCGGGCGGAAGAAACGCGCCCGGGGCAGCAGCGCCAGGAAGGCCGCCGCGCAGACCAGCGCCATCACGCCGACGGCCAGCAGCCCGCCGCGCCAGCCCCACAGCTGCGCGGCCCAGCCGGTGACGATGCGGCCGCTCATGCCGCCGATGGAGTTGCCCGCCACGAACAGGCCGATCGCCCCGACCAGCGCCTTCGGCCGGACCTCCTCCGCCAGGTACGCCATCGCGGAGGCGGGGACGCCGGCGATCGCCGCGCCCTGCACCGCCCGCAGCGCCACCAGCCACTCCAGGCTCGGCGCGAACGGCACCAGCAGGCCGATGCCGACGGCCACCACCATCGAGCAGGTCATCATCCGGGTCCGGCCGAACCGCTCGGACAGCGCGCTGAGCGGCAGGACGGCGAGGGCGAGCGCGCCGGTGGCCGCGGAGACCGTCCAACTGGCCTGCCCGGCTGTCACGCCGAAGCCGGCGGAGACCGCGGGCAGCAGGGCCTGGGTGGAGTAGAGGAGGGCGAAGACCGCCAGCCCGGCGGCGAAGAGCGCGAGGCTCATCCGGCGGTAGCCGGGGCGGCCGGGGGAGTGCGGCTCGGGCTGGGGGAACGACGGGGTGGAGGCACCCGTGACGAGGGGTGCCCCGGTATGAGCGGGAGGCATACGTCGAAGGTAGGCCTCCCTTTTTCATGCGTCCAATGCACGAATTCGCGATAATCGATCCATTCACGCATCACCACTGCTCAGGGCTTCGGATATCAATGAACCGTTACGAAGAAGACATGGCCGTGACACAACAGCTGGCCCCCCGCCTCGCCCAGTTCGTCGCGGTCGCCCGGCACGAGCACGTCACGCGCGCCGCCCACGAGCTGGGAGTACCGCAGTCGACCCTGTCCCGGGCGATGGTCCGCCTCGAACAGGACCTGGGCGTCACGCTGTTCGCCCGCAAGGGCCGCACCGTCGCCCTCACCACCGCCGGCCGCACCTTCCTCGCCTCCGCCGAACGGGCCCTCGACGGGATCGCCCGCGCCGCCGGATCCGTCCAGGAGGACGCCGATCCGGCGTCCGGCAAGGTGGCGTTCGGCTTCCTGCACACCCTGGGCCCCGAGACGGTGCCCGGCCTGATCCGCGGCTTCCGCGCCGACCACCCCCGCGTCCGCTTCGCCCTGGTCCAGAACTACGGCGAGGCCATGCTGGAGAAGCTCCGCGCCGGGGAACTCGACCTGTGCCTGACCTCGCCGGTGCCCGACGCCCCCGACCTGGTGGCCCGCCGCCTCGACGAACAGCGGCTGCGCCTGGTGGTCCCGGACGACCACCGCCTCGCGGGCCGCAAGCGGATCCGCCTCGCGGAGGCCGCCGAGGAAACCTTCGTCACCCTCGAAGCGGGCTACGGCCTGCGCCGGATCACCGACGACCTGTGCGCGGAGGCCGGGTTCACCCCCAGGGTCGCCTTCGAGGGCGAGGAGGCGGAGACCCTGCGCGGCCTGGTCGCGGCGGGTCTCGGCGTGGCCCTCCTGCCGCCGCCGGCGGTGCCCCGCCCGGGGGTGGTCGAGCTGACGGTGACGGCGCCGCGCGCGGTGCGCGAGATCGGCGTGGCCTGGCTGGACGGCCACCCGGACACCCCGCCGGTGGCCGCGTTCAAGCGCTTCCTCCTGTCCCGCCGCGGCCGCCTGATCCCGGAACTGGAACCGCCGTCCTAGTCCTCTTGACGCGCCGCTCGCGCGGCTCGGCCGCGGGCGGCCTCTCCGGCTTCGCGCCGCTGCGCCGGCCTCCGGCCGTCGGCCCGCCGGGCGGGGCCGGGCCTGCCCGCTGGGGCCGCGGTCCGGTTGCCGCTGAGCGGGGCTCCGAGTACCACCCCTTCCCGCGGAGGGCGGTCTGGCCCCGACCGAGCACACTGCTGCGCGACGGATCCTCCGAACGTCAGCGGCGGCGGGCGTGCGGCACCCTGCCCAGCCCTGCCGGCTTCTTCAAGGCGGACGGCATCACCGTCACCGGACCTGCCCGTCGGGCCCGGAGGCCTCGGCCGAGCGGGGTGCGGTCGCGCTCGCCAGCAAGTACCCGGCCTGGAAGCGGGACTTGGCGCCGATCGCGCGCATGATCTCGGCGATGTGGCGTTGGCAGGTGCGTTCGGACATGCCGAGGCGGCGGGCGATCACCTTGTCCTCCAGGCCCTCCGACAGCAGCCGTACGATCGTCTGGCGGAGTTCGTCCGAGAGGGACTTGGCCGCCTCCGGGCTCACCGTCGTGGGGAAGGGCTCCGCCCCCGTCCAGGAGCGTTCGAACGCCGCCGTCATGAAGTGCACGACGCTCGGTTCTCGCACCACCAGCGCCGCCCCCTGCCGGTCCGGCACCGCCATCAGCCCGGTGTGCCCGTCGAAGATCAGCATCCGCATCAGCCCGTCGCCCAGGGTGCGCACCTGCGCCCCCAGCGCCGTGACCCGCTCGACGTACGCCGCCGTCGGCCGTGAATAGCGCGCCGTGTGCTGGTAGATGGTCCGCATCCGGACGCCGCGCGCCAGCAGCGACTCGTCCCGCCCGACCGCCTCCTCCAGCGTCTCCTGCGGCCGGCCCCCGCCCGGCTGGGAGGTCAGCAGCTCCCGTTCGCAGCCCGCCGCCAGTTCGGTGATCAGCCCGCGCACCGCGCCGAGGTCCGTCACCAGCTCCAGCCGCCCCGACCCGCTCAGGTCCCGGTGCGAGGCCCCCGCCTCGTACGCCGGGACCAGCGCCTCCAGCCGCCCGCGCAGCCGGTCCATCTCGTCGTGGGTCTCCCGTACGAGCAGGGCGAGCGGGGCCAGCGCCCGGGCCGCCGCCGCGCGGGGCGCCACCGCGCTCCACCGCTCCGGGCCGCCGCCGGGGGCCCGCTGGAGCAGGTGCGCGGCGGCCAGCTCGGAAACCGCCGCCGCCGCGCGGGCCCCCAGCGCGGCGGTGGCGTCGGCCACCGTGAAGGCGTGCCGCTCGACGGCGTACGCGTACAGGCGCCGCGCCGCCGGGCTCAGGTCGTCGTCTTCGGCATCGGCGGGCATGTGCACATACGTCCCTGACTGTGTCCGTTTATAAACCCCTCGGGTTCCCGCAAGGCGGCAACTCGACGCCTGAACGAGGGCTTCCGCTCCTCGCCGGACCGGCACAGTGGTCCCACGGCGCGCGGCCGCGCCGGACCGGGAGCCGTCCGACCGAGAGGGGACGGAACGGCAGGCTCCGCCGACGCGGCCGCGCCGTGGCGACTGCGGCGGAAGGCGCAGGGCAACGCGTCGGTGAGGGGCTCAGGCCTGCTTCGCGTAGGAGCCGAAGCCCGTCCAGTCCACCGCGACGCACGGCTCGTCGCCCAGCACCCACGCGTCGTGCCCCGGGGCGATCTGCATGAAGTCCCCCGGGCCGTACTCGGCGCTCTCCCCGTCGTCCATGACGACGTGCATGCGGCCGCTCACCACGTACCCCGTGTGCGCGGACTGGCAGCTGTCCGTCCCCGCCAGCGGCTTGATGTGCTCCGACCACTTCCAGCCCGGCTCGAAGACGGCCCGCCCGACCGGCCCGCCGTCCGTCTCGATCAGGTCCAGCCTGCCCTTGCCCTCGGCGAACGGGCGGGTCTCGTCGGCGCTGTCGAAGCTCTTGCGCACCATGTTGGCCATGGCGGATCGCCTCCCGCGAAGGAGCCACCCCGAGTCCACTCCCCACTCTACGCTGGGGTCCGCGCCCCCTCAGCCCCGCAGGGACCGCCCGAAACCCGAGGCCAGCGGCATCCGCAGGCCCAGCGGCGGGGGCGCGGCGAGTGCGTCGGTGACCGGCCGGGAGTAGCGGCCCGTGAACATCGCGCCGAGTACGAAGTCCACGGCCAGCGCCACCACTTCCGCCCGGTGGTCCCGCAGCCGGTGGCCGTCCGAGTGCACCTCGAACCGGCAAGTGGAACGATTCGCCTTCTTCGCCCGCGCGGCCAGCAGGAAGGAGGACTCCGGATCGCTGCGCGCGTCGTTCGTGCCGTGCACGATCAGCACCTGGCGCCCCGCGAGCTGTTTCACCGGTTCAGGGGAGCCCCCGGGAACCGCCCCGGGTAAGCAAGGGGCCAGCGCCACCACCGAGTTGACGGCGTCGTGCCCCGCCGCCCGCAGTGCCGCCCCGCCGCCCGCGCCGAAACCCGCCAGGCACACCGGCACGTCCCCGTACCGCCGCACCACCTCGTCCGCCGCCCACCCGGCGGCCTCCTCGAGGGGCCCCGCCCCTGGCATCACCGGATGCGCCACCAGCCCCTGCGCCCCGCCCGCCCGGGCCAGCGCCCGTGCGAGCGGGCGTACCGGAGAGGGGGACCATCTGGACGCTCCGGGAACCAGGAGCACCACCCCGTTGACCGTGCCGACCGTCGAGACCGAGCCGTTCGCGCCGGCCGCCCGCCCCAGGCGGGCCCCGCGCGCCGGCGGCGCATGCTGTGCCATGGCGGAACAGTCTCAGAACCACAGGTGTACGCGACCCGTCCGTACGGTCTCTGTTACATATCGACCTCGGCGCCGACTCCCCGCTCTACGCGCGTAGGAGTAGAGTGCCCGGATGACGAGCGAGACCTCCAACCTGCCCACCCCGGATCAGATCCGGCGCTCCCCGAAGGTGCTGCTGCACGACCACCTCGACGGTGGACTGCGCCCCGGCACCATCATCGAACTGGCCGCCGAGGCCGGCTACGACAAGCTGCCCGAGACCGACGCCGACAAGCTGGGCGTCTGGTTCCGCGACGCCGCGGACTCCGGCTCCCTCCCGCGCTACCTGGAGACGTTCGCGCACACCTGCGCCGTCATGCAGACGAAGGCGGCCCTGCACCGGGTCGCCGCCGAATGCGCCGAGGACCTGGCCGAGGACGGCGTCGTGTACGCCGAGATCCGCTACGCCCCCGAACAGCACCTGGAAGCCGGCCTGACCCTCGAAGAGGTCGTCGAGGCCGTGAACGACGGCTTCCGCGAGGGCGAGCGCCGCGCCCGGGCCAACGGCCACCGCATCCGCGTCGGCGCCCTGCTGACCGCGATGCGCCACGCGGCCCGTGCCCTGGAGATCGCCGAGCTGGCCAACCGCTACCGCGACAACGGCGTGGTCGGCTTCGACATCGCCGGCGCGGAGGCCGGGTTCCCCCCCACCCGCCACCTCGACGCCTTCGAGTACCTCAAGCGCGAGAACAACCACTTCACCATCCACGCGGGCGAGGCCTTCGGCCTGCCGTCGATCTGGCAGGCCCTCCAGTGGTGCGGCGCCGACCGGCTCGGCCACGGCGTGAAGATCATCGACGACATCGAGGTCGCCGAGGACGGCTCGGTCAAGCTGGGCCGCCTGGCCTCGTACGTCCGGGACAAGCGCATCCCCCTGGAGATGTGCCCCACCTCGAACCTCCAGACCGCCGCGGCCGCCTCGTACGCCGAACACCCGATCGGCCTGCTGCGCAAGCTGCACTTCCGGCTGACGGTGAACACCGACAACCGGCTGATGAGCGGCACCAGCATGAGCCGCGAGTTCGAGCACCTGGTCGACACCTTCGGTTACTCGCTCGACGACATGCAGTGGTTCACCGTCAATGCGATGAAGTCCGCGTTCATTCCTTTCGATGAACGACTGGCCATGATCAATGACGTGATCAAGCCGGGCTACGCGGAGCTGAAGTCCGAATGGCTGTTCCGCCAGACCGCTTCCACCAGCGGAACTGTCTCGGCCTAGGCCATGGGCTGACCTACGGAAAGCGTCCGGGAGAAATGATTTCCGGACGCTTTCTCGTATTTACGGATGTTTGCGGGAGGGGGTTTGAAGTGGCTAGTTTGCGGAGCCGCTCAGTTCCCCGTCGCAAGGACGATCTTTCATGAAGCAGTCTGCTGCCAAGTCCCTCGGTGTCGCTGTGATGGGTGCCGCCCTCGCCGCGGGCGCCGCCGGAACCGCCTCGGCCTCGGCGCTCCCCGCCGCCAGCCTGACGGACACCCTCGGCTCCCTGACCAGCGCCACCAGCCAGCTCACCGACCAGACGCAGCAGGCGGCGCAGGAGGGCGAGGCCACGGACGCCGCCGCCCCCGTCACCAGCCTGCTCGGCGGGCTCCCCCCGCTGCCCGGCGGCCTCGGCGGCTGATCCGGGCCCCTCGAATCGCACGCACGTGCACGCGGCGCACGCCCCTTCGAGGAGGTGTGCGCCGCGTCGCGCGGTGTGCCACGATCACCACCAACTGCCCGGCTCGGCAAGGGGTATGAGGTTCGGTCATGCGCATCACGGCTCGATTCACGGCGCCCGCGACGAGGTTCGCGCTGCTCCCCGCCCTGCTCCTCGGGGCCGTCGCGTGCGGCGGCGGTACGGACACCTCCGCGTCCGGGAAGTCCCCCGACCCCAAGGGCTCGGCGGCCGTACGCCCCTCGGACGCACCCGGCGCGCCCGGCGCCCCGGCCGCCTCCGCCGCCCCCAAGGCCAAGGACGCGAGCCTGGAGCGGGCCGCCCTCGCCCAGGGCGACCTGGCCGGCTACCAGATCTCCGCGCAGGGCAAGAACCCGAACGCCCCGGACGGCCAGCCGCAGGCCGACAAGAAGGCCTGCCAGCCGCTCGCCGACGTCATGGGCGACAAGCCCGACCCGGCCGCCCGCGAGACCGTCAACCGGGGCATCGGCTCCCAGAAGCAGGTCGGACTCGCGGTCTCCGCCTCCGTCAGCTCCTACGCCGAGGGCGACGCCAAGAAGGTCCTCTCCCGGCTGCGCGAGGCCGTCGCCGCCTGCGGTACGGGCTTCACCGCCACCGTCGAGAAGCAGACCGGCCGCTACCGGGACGTGAAGACCGTCCCGTACCGGACCGCCGGCGACGAGACCGTCAGCTGGACGACGACCGCCGCGGCCGAAGGCGTCTCGGCACCGGTCCACCTGGTCGTCGTGCGCGAGGGCGACCGGGTGGTGCGGCTGATGGCCCTCAACGTGGCCGCCCAGGACCAGAAGGCGCTGGTCCCGCAGGAAGTGGCCGACAAGCAGCTCGAGAAGGTCCGGAAGGCGGGCTGATCCCCGCCAGAGCCGCGCTCCGGCCGCACCAGAGCCCGGGTCGGGTGCTACCAGGCGGTCCGCGCGGTGCCCGCTCCGGACTTCTCGTTCGGGAGCAGCAGCCACAGCGCGAGGTAGATGAGGAACTGCGGTCCGGGCAGCAGGCACGAGGCGACGAAGATGATCCGCATCGTCCGCGTCTTGATTCCGTAACGCCGTGCGAGCCCGGCGCAGACGCCGCCGATCATCCGTCCGTCACGGGGGCGGGTAATCGCGCTCATTTTCTTCTCCTTCGTAGGGGACCGCGGGCCGGGATATTCCCTTTCCGCGATGCCTCAATACTCGCGCGGTACCGCCGACAGCACCTCGGTCCAAGGGCCGATGCCGACCCTGGTAATTCTCGGGGTGGGCCCCTGAGTCGCGTGGGTGCGGCGCAGCCGGGCGCGCAGCACCGGTACGACGGCCAGGTGGACGAGCACCACGCCGGTGGTGTTCAGCAGCAGCGCGTCCACGTCCAGTACCCGGCCCGGGACCGCGGTCTGGAGCATCTCGATGCTCAGGGAGATCAGTACGGCGGCTGCCGCCGTCCGCACCAGCGAGGACCAGGCGGCCAGCGGCCCGGGCACCAGGCGCCCGCCGGCCAGCGGCAGGAGCACCCCCAGCGGGGCCAGCAGCGCCAGCCCCTCGCCGATCCGCTGGGCGGCCTCCAGCGGGCCGTAGGCGAGGTCCGCCCGGATCCCCTCCAGCGGGGTCATGTTCGCGGCCGCCGCCCAGGGGACGTCCAGGGGGCTCAGGGTCAGCCATCCGACGACCAGCAGGTGCGCGGCCAGCAGGGCCCCGCTCAGGAGCCGGGACCGGACCGGGAGCTGTGTGGCGGTGGCGGCGCTGCCGCTGCCTGCATGACGGTGCACACCTGCGAGGACGCGCCCCCCGGCGGCGACGGTTCCGGCAGCCGGCGCCGTTGCGGAACGGTTACGGCCGCTCAGCGGCCCGGCCGGCGACGGCAGGACGCCTCAGCCCGTCGCGAGGAGGACGGCCAGCAGCACCGCACCCGCCACGGCCGGCGCGATGATCTCGTACGCCCACCGCACGGTGACGCCGCCCTGCGCGCCGGGCCGGGCGGCCCCCGTCTCGTGGAGCTCGCGCAGCTCGTCCACGACCCGGTCGGCGCCCGCCCGCTGCGGCGCGGCGCCCGCGGCGGCTTCCTCCTGCTCCGTCACGCCCTTGCCGCTGAGCGCGTCCCGGCGGCTGAACTGCCGGCCCGCCTTCTTGCGCTCGCGCAGCGACACCGGGACCGACCACAGCTGGTACTTCGACCCCTGCGCCAGCACCTCGGCCGAGTACCCGGCGCGCACCGCGTCGACGGCGGCCCAGGGCAGCTCGATGATCCGGAAGGGGTTGCGGATCCGCATCCGGTCGTCGTTGGCGAAGACGGCCGGCCGCAGGGTGAACGCCACGATCAGCGGGACGGCGCACAGCGCGACGGCGATCCCGATCCAGCGGGCGCTCGCCCCGCCCCGTACGACGGCGTCCCCGCACAGCCACGCGACGAGCGCGAGCAGCAGCACCCCGGTGACGACGGCCATGGGGGAGCGGTAGACGCGGTCGGCGTAGACCGGCTCGTGGGGGGAGGGCGTAGTCATGCGCCGATTGTGCCGCATGGGCCGCCGGGCGGTACCGGCACGCGGAGCCCGAAGCTCCGATGACGGATGTCACGCCCATGTGTGCACCGTGGGGGGTGACAGGCGCTACGCGCGTAGATATGCTCATCTGGTGACCATGCCCACCACCCTCACCGCATTCGCTGACGTGACGACGTCCGACAGTGCGCTGCGCCGCTTCCTGCACGGGCTGCCCGGCGTAGACGCAGTCGGCCTGGAGGCCCGCGCGGCCTCACTCGGCACCCGCTCGATCAAGACGACGGCCAAGGCGTACGCCATCGACCTGGCCATCTCGATGATCGACCTGACGACGCTCGAGGGTGCGGACACCCCGGGCAAGGTCCGGGCGCTCTCCGCCAAGGCCGTCAACCCCGACCCGACCGACCGCAGCACGCCCATGACCGCGGCGGTCTGCGTCTACCCCGACATGGTGGCCACCGCCAAGGCCGCGCTGCACGGAGCCGACGTCAAGGTCGCCTCCGTCGCCACCGCCTTCCCGGCCGGCCGCGCCGCCCTGCCGGTCAAGCTCGCCGACACCCGTGACGCCGTCGCCGCCGGCGCCGACGAGATCGACATGGTCATCGACCGTGGCGCCTTCCTCGCCGGCCGCTACCTGGAGACGTACGAGCTGATCAGGGCCGTCAAGGAGGCCTGCGTCCGCGAGGACGGCACGGCCGCCCGCCTGAAGGTCATCTTCGAGACCGGCGAGCTGTCGACGTACGACAACATCCGCCGCGCCTCCTGGATCGGCATGCTCGCCGGCGCCGACTTCATCAAGACCTCCACCGGCAAGGTCGGCGTCAACGCCACCCCCGCCAACACCCTGCTGATGCTCGAAGCCGTACGCGACTTCAAGGCGCAGACTGGAATCCAGATCGGCGTGAAGCCGGCCGGCGGCATCCGCACCACCAAGGACGCCATCAAGTTCCTCGTCCTGGTCAACGAGACCGCGGGCGAGGACTGGCTGACCAACGAGTGGTTCCGCTTCGGCGCCTCCAGCCTGCTGAACGACCTGCTCATGCAGCGCCAGAAGCTGAGCACCGGGCGTTACTCCGGTCCCGACTACGTGACGGTGGACTGATCACCATGGCATCCCTCTTCGAGTACGCGCCGGCCCCCGAGTCCCGCTCGGTCGTCGACATCGCCCCCTCCTACGGGCTCTTCATCGACGGCGAGTTCACCGACGCCGCCGACGGCAAGGTCTTCAAGACCGTCAGCCCCTCCAGCGAGGAGGTGCTGGCCGAGGTCGCCCAGGCCGGCGCCGCCGACGTCGACCGCGCCGTCAAGGCCGCCCGCAAGGCCTTCGAGAAGTGGTCCGCGCTGCCGGGCTCCGAGCGCGCCAAGTACCTCTTCCGCATCGCCCGGATCATCCAGGAGCGCAGCCGCGAGCTGGCCGTCCTGGAGACCCTGGACAACGGCAAGCCGATCAGGGAGACCCGCGACGCGGACCTCCCGCTGGTCGCCGCGCACTTCTTCTACTACGCGGGCTGGGCCGACAAGCTCGACCACGCCGGCTACGGCGCGAACCCCCGCCCCCTCGGCGTGGCCGGCCAGGTCATCCCGTGGAACTTCCCGCTGCTGATGCTCGCGTGGAAGATCGCCCCGGCGCTCGCCACCGGCAACACGGTCGTGCTGAAGCCCGCCGAGACGACCCCGCTGTCCGCCCTGTTCTTCGCGGACATCTGCCGCCAGGCCGGCCTGCCCAAGGGCGTCGTCAACATCATCCCCGGCTACGGGGACGCGGGCGCCGAGCTCGTCGCGCACCCGGACGTCAACAAGGTCGCCTTCACCGGCTCCACCGCGGTCGGCAAGGCCATCGCCCGCCAGATCGCCGGCACCGACAAGAAGGTCACCCTGGAACTGGGCGGCAAGGGCGCCAACATCGTCTTCGACGACGCCCCCATCGACCAGGCCGTCGAGGGCATCGTGGGCGGCATCTTCTTCAACCAGGGCCAGGTCTGCTGCGCGGGCTCGCGCCTGCTGGTCCAGGAGTCGATCCACGACGAGCTGCTCGACTCCCTCAAGCGCCGCCTGTCCACGCTGCGCCTGGGCGACCCGCTCGACAAGAACACCGACATCGGCGCCATCAACTCCGCCGAGCAGCTCGCCCGGATCACCGCGCTCGCCGACACCGGCGAGGCCGAGGGCGCCGAGCGCTGGTCCCCGGCGTGCGAGCTGCCGTCCGCCGGCTACTGGTTCGCCCCGACGCTCTTCACCAACGTCACCCAGGCGCACACCGTCGCCCGCGACGAGATCTTCGGCCCGGTGCTGTCCGTACTGACCTTCCGCACGCCCGACGAGGCCGTCGCCAAGGCCAACAACAGCCAGTACGGCCTGTCCGCCGGCATCTGGACGGAGAAGGGCTCGCGCATCCTCGCGGTCGCGAACAAGCTCCGCGCGGGTGTGGTGTGGGCCAACACGTTCAACAAGTTCGACCCGACCTCGCCCTTCGGCGGCTACAAGGAGTCGGGCTTCGGCCGCGAGGGCGGTCGCCACGGCCTGGAGGCTTACCTCGATGTCTGAGACGACCACGCGTCTGAACGTCTTCAAGACCTACAAGCTGTACGTCGGGGGCAAGTTCCCCCGCTCCGAGAGCGGCCGGGTGTACGAGGTGACGGACTCCAACGGCAAGTGGCTGGCCAACGCCCCCCTGTCCTCCCGCAAGGACGCCCGTGACGCGGTCGTCGCCGCGCGCAAGGCCTTCGGCGGCTGGGCGGGCGCGACCGCGTACAACCGCGGCCAGATCCTCTACCGCATCGCCGAGATGCTGGAGGGCCGCCGCGGACAGTTCGTCCACGAGGTCCGCGAGGCTGAGGGCCTGTCCAAGGTGAAGGCCGCCGCCGTCGTGGACGCGGCCATCGACCGCTGGGTCTGGTACGCGGGCTGGACCGACAAGATCGGCCAGGTCGTGGGAGCCGCCAACCCGGTCGCGGGGCCGTTCTTCAACCTGTCCATGCCGGAGCCGACCGGTGTCGTCACCGTCGTCGCCCCGCAGGACTCGTCGTTCCTGGGCCTGGTCTCGGTGATCGCGCCGGTCATCGCCACGGGCAACACGGTCGTGGTGATCGCCTCGGAGAAGTCCCCGCTGCCCGCCCTCTCGCTGGGCGAGGTGCTGGCCACCTCCGACCTGCCCGGCGGCGTGGTGAACATCCTGTCCGGCAAGGCCGCCGAGATGGGCCCGCACCTGGCGGCCCACCAGGACGTCAACGCCATCGACCTGGCGGGCGCCGACGCGGCCCTCGCCAAGGAGCTGGAGATCGCGGCCGCCGACAACCTCAAGCGCGTCCTGCGTCCACAGCCTGTGGACGACTGGACCGCCGACCCGGGTACGCACCGCATGACGGCGTTCCTGGAGACCAAGACGGTCTGGCACCCGACGGGCTCGCTGGGCTCGGGCGGATCCTCGTACTAGCCGTCACGGCAGGTACGAGCACACGAAGACCGGCCCTGGCGGCGACCCCCGTGCCGCCAGGGCCTTCGTGCTTTCCCCGCTACTGCTTCGGCAGGACCGGGCCGAGCAGCGAGGACACCGCCGTCGTCGGCAGCTCCCCGACCGACGGGCCCTGCGTCAGGACCCCGGTCACCATCCCCGTACCCACGGCCGGGAAGTCCGCGACCTTGGTCGCCACCCCGTTGTCGAGCGGGTCCACCCCGGTGTGGGCGAGCGGGTTCACCTTGAGGTTCGTGACCGGGTCGGCGACCCCGGCCACCGCCGCCTGGAGGTCGGTCTCCGCCGCCTGCAGGCGGGTCTGCGCCTGGGCCCCGCCGGCCGCCATCGCCAGGGCCGCCCCGGCCATGGACAGGGTCAGGCCGGCGGCGCGGAGCCGCTTCGGCGACGGTTCGGGGGCTGCGTGACGTGCCATGGGTTCCCGCCTGAGGTCGTAGTCGCGTGCGCACACACAGTAGTGGAGGCGGCTTCCCGGTCGCCAACCCGCCGTGTGAGGCCCGTCGCAGGGGCCGTCGCCGGTGTGTCGATACGCCGGGTCATGCCTCACACTGGTCTCCCGTGAGCAGTTCATCTCCCCTCCCCACGCGCGTCGTCCTGCTGACCGGTCCCTCGGGTTCCGGCAAGTCCTCGCTCGCGGCCCGGTCGGGCCTTCCCGTACTGCGCCTGGACGACTTCTACAAGGAGGGGACGGACCCGACCCTTCCGCTGGTCGAGGGCAGCTCCGACATCGACTGGGACTCCCCGCTCTCCTGGGACGCGGACACCGCCGTCGCGGCCATCGCGGAGCTGTGCGCCTCGGGCCGCACCCACGTCCCCGTCTACTCCCTCGCCACGTCCTCGCGGACCGGCACGGAGACCCTGGACATCGACCGCACCCCGCTGTTCATCGCGGAGGGCATCTTCGCCGCCGACATCGCGGCGCGCTGCCAGGAACTGGGCCTGCTCGCCGACGCCATCTGCCTGCGCGGCCGGCCCTCCACCACCTTCCGCCGCCGCCTCGCCCGGGACCTCCGCGAAGGCCGCAAGTCCCTGCCGTTCCTGCTGCGCAGGGGCTACCGGCTGATGCGCGCCGAACGCGGCATCGTCGCCCGGCACGTCGCCCTCGGCGCCCACGCCTGCGCCCGCGACGAGGCCCTCGGCCGGCTGGCCGCCGCCGCGGCGGGCCGCCACCGCACCCCCACCGCCCTCTGACCGGCGGCCGGAGCCCCGGCACACCGGCGGAAACAGCGAAAAGGCGGGACCGCGCGGACCCCCGGCCGCCCGATCCCGCCTCTTCTCCCCCTGCGGCCCCCGTCCCACCCCCGTAGGACGGACCCCCCGGCCCCATGGTCTGTGGTTACGCGACGAGCTCCCCGAAGGACTCCGCCTCGTCACGCCCGAAGCTCAGCACCTCGTCCTCCCGCAGCCGGCGCAGCGAGCGCCAGATGCTCGACTTCACGGTGCCGACGCTGATGCCCAGGATCTCCGCGATCTCCGGGTCCGTACGGCCCTCGTAGTAGCGCAGCACCAGCATCGTGCGCTGCGGCTCCGGGATGCGGGACAGCGCCTGCCACAGCACCGCGCGCAGCTCCGTACCGCGCATGGCGTCCGTGTCGGAGGCCGTCTCCGGCAGCTCCTCGGTCGGGTACTCGTTCAGCTTGCGCCGACGCCACGCGCTGATGTGCAGGTTCGTCATCGTGCGGCGCAGGTACCCGCCGACCGCCGCCTTGTCGCTGATCCGGTCCCAGGCGCGGTACGTGGAGAACAGCGCGCTCTGCAACAGGTCCTCGGCCTCGTGCCGGTCGCCGGTGAGGTGGAAGGCCGTCGCGAACAGCGCGGCCCGCCGCTCCTGGACGTACGCGGTGAACTCCGCCTCCGAGGAGGACGACGGGGAAGGCGTGCTGCGCTGTGCGGGAACCGCCTGGTACTGCTTCGCGTCAATGGCTGTGACGTGTGCCGGCCGCTGACGGGCGACCGTCACCGTACGGACACCCGCCCGGCGGTTCACATCGTGCAGCCGCGTGACGACCGCGCTGGTCGTGGTGCTGTGCAGCGTGTTCATCTCGCGCCCCCCGTCGTGGAGTCTGCTTCGGGCCGTGGTTCCGGTCCGTCGTTGTCGATGGGAAAAGCCTGCCCGCCGGACATAACCAGGGTGTCCGCCGACTGTCACAGGCCTGTCACAGCCACAGGCCCCGCCGGTCCGTGGCGCGATTGCCCCCTGCCGGACGGTCGAAGTGCGGACGGCCGATGGGACAGAATGAGCCCGTGCCTTTCCTGTTGCTGATCGAGGACGACGACGCCATCCGCACGGCCCTCGAACTCTCCCTGTCACGCCAGGGCCACCGAGTGGCCACCGCGGCGACGGGCGAGGACGGTCTGAAACTGCTCCGCGAGCAGCGGCCCGACCTGATCGTGCTGGACGTGATGCTGCCCGGGATCGACGGCTTCGAGGTGTGCCGGCGGATCCGCCGCACCGACCAGCTGCCGATCATCCTGCTCACCGCGCGCAGCGACGACATCGATGTCGTGGTGGGCCTGGAGTCCGGTGCCGACGACTACGTGGTCAAGCCCGTCCAGGGCCGGGTGCTCGACGCCCGCATCCGGGCCGTGCTGCGCCGCGGCGAGCGCGAGGCCAGCGACTCGGCCGTGTTCGGCTCGCTGGTGATCGACCGGGCCGCCATGACCGTCACCAAGAACGGCGAGGACCTCCAGCTGACCCCGACCGAACTGCGGCTGCTCCTGGAGCTCAGCCGCCGGCCCGGCCAGGCGCTGTCCCGCCAGCAGCTGCTGCGCCTCGTGTGGGAGCACGACTACCTCGGCGACTCCCGGCTCGTCGACGCCTGCGTGCAGCGGCTGCGCGCCAAGGTCGAGGAAGTGCCCTCCTCGCCGACGCTGATCCGTACCGTGCGGGGCGTCGGCTACCGGCTGGACTCGCCGCAGTGACCAAGCCCCTCTTCGCGGGCCGGCGCTGGACCAGCCTGCGGCTGCGCCTGCTCGTGGTGTTCGCGCTGGTCGCGCTGACCGCCGCGGTCTCCGCGTCCGGCATCGCGTACTGGCTCAACCGCGAAGCGGTGCTCACCCGGACCCAGGACGCGGCCCTCGGCGACTTCCGCCAGGAGATGCAGAACCGGGCCGCGGCACTGCCCGCGGACCCGACGCCCGACGAGATACAGCGCACCGCCGAGCTGATGGCGGGAAGCAGCCCCGGCTACAGCGTGCTGCTCGTCCACGAACGCAAGGACGGGCGCAAGGTGATCGGCGCCGCCGGCGCCGTCCCGTTCGGGCTGAACGACGTACCGCAGTCCCTCCAGCACGCGGTGAACGACCGGCAGAAGACCACCGCCGCCAACGACGCCGAGTACCACATGTACTGGCAGCGGACGAAGCCGCAGGGCAACCCGTACCTGGTCGGCGGCACCCGGATCGTCGGCGGCGGGCCCACCGGCTACATGTACAAGTCGCTCGCCACGGAGCGGGACGACCTCAACGCGCTGGGCTGGTCGCTGACCATCGCCACCGGTGTGGCGCTGCTCGGGTCGGCGCTGCTCGCGCAGGCGGCGGCGCGGACCGTCCTCAAGCCCGTTCAGCGGCTCGGGGACGCGGCCCGGCGGCTCGGCGAGGGCGAGCTGGACCACCGGCTGGACGTGTCGGGCACCGACGAACTCGCCGATCTGTCACGGACGTTCAACCGGACCGCGGAGGCGCTGGAGAAGAAGGTCGCCGACATGAGCGCGCGCGAGGAGGCGAGCCGGCGGTTCGTGGCGGACATGTCCCACGAGCTGCGCACGCCGCTGACGGCGCTGACGGCGGTCGCCGAGGTGCTGGAGGAGGAGGTCGAGTACCTCGACCCGATGATCGCCCCGGCGGTCGGGCTCGTCGTCAGCGAGACGCGGCGGCTGAACGACCTCGTGGAGAACCTGATGGAGGTCACCCGCTTCGACGCGGGGACGGCCCGCCTGGTGCTGGACGACGTGAACGTCGCCGACCAGGTCACGGCGTGCATCGACGCCCGGGCCTGGCTGGACGCGGTCGAACTCGACGCCGGGCGCGGGATCGTCGCGCGGCTCGACCCGCGACGGCTCGACGTCATCCTGGCCAACCTGATCGGCAACGCGCTCAAGCACGGCGGTTCGCCGGTGCGGGTGTCGGTGCTGGTGGAGGGGGAGTGGCTGGTGATCGCGGTCAAGGACAACGGGCCGGGCATCCCGGAGGAGGTGCTGCCGCACGTCTTCGACCGCTTCTACAAGGCGAGCGCGTCCCGGCCGAAGTCGGACGGGAGCGGCCTGGGGCTGTCGATCGCGATGGAGAACGCGCACATCCACGGCGGTGACATCACGGCCGCGAACGGGCCGGAGGGCGGGGCCGTCTTCACGTTGCGGCTGCCGGTGGACGTGGGGAAGGTGATCGCCGGTGACGGCATGGAGGGGTAGGGCGTGCGGGGCCCTGGTGCTGGCGGGGGTGTTCGCCCTGTCCGGGTGCGGGATCCGCGCCACGACCGTACCGGTCGACGTGGGCGCGGCGCCGTCGCGGGTGTCCTGCGAAACCCCCGGGCAGCCGGGCGGGCAGAGCGGGGTGCAGGGCTTCCGGGCCACGGTGGAACTGGTCTGCGGGTCGCAGCTGGTGGGCGTGGAGCGGGTGGTTCCGGTGCCTGAGAAGCGGGCTTCGCGGGAGCCGGTGGTGCTGGTCGCGCAGGCGCTGCTGGAGGAACTGGAACGGAACCCGTCGGCGGAGGAACGGGACGGGGGCTTCACCACCAGCGTCCCGGACGGCCTGTCGGCGGCCCCGGCACGGGCGGGCGACCCGGCGGGCACGCTCCGGCTGAGCCGCAAGCCGGAGGACCTGGCGCCGGTGGCGCTGGCCCAGGTGGTGTGCACCCTGGCCGCGAGCGAGGCCGTCTCGGCGGGCGCGGGCCCGGTGGTCCTGGGCGGCCCGGACGCGGACCCGCCGCGCGCGTGGGAGTGCACGGACGCGGTCCGCTCCCGCCCGGAATCGGTCCCGACCCTGGGCGACCTGGCGAGCCCGACACCGTCGCCGGGGATGTCGTCGGGGGTCTGAGGCGGTACGGGGCTTGCGGCGCGGGCCGGCGGTCTCCCTCGTGGGGGTGGGGCCGGGCGGGGTGGTGGGCGGTGTCGTGGAGGGCGGTCTCACAGCCGGTTCGGTGGTTTCCCGTCAGTCCCATCGTCATTCCGTGTCGTGCCGGTCCCTCAAGGGCGCTCCCTTCGGTCGCGTCGCTGCGCGATGGCCTTCGGCCACCCTTGACCGACCGTCCCGCCCCGGAAAGCCGAAAGACTGCCGGGAAGCCCCCGAAAGAACGGTCACCAGGGAGGACAGGCAGGAGCGGGTCCCTCAGGGACGAGGCGACGGGGCCGGGCCTTGGCCGGCTGGCGCCCGGGCCCTCATGGCGGAGATTCCGGGCAGGCGCGGGCTACCCGCACGAGAGGCTGCCCAGGGCCCCCTGCGGAGCACCCAGCGCAGCAGATCGCTACGCGCTCCCCAGGTCTCGGCGGCCGACGGCCGTCTTGGGCTGTCACCCGCACCACACGGTGATCAGAGCGGCGAGGGAAGCCCTGTCGGAGTCTGCGGGTGAAAAAGACACCCTCAGACTCCGACAAGCCGTCCCCCGACCTGCGTGAGGCGCCCTTCACCCCTCGAAAGCACCCGATCACCCCTTTCTCGCCCAGCCCGGTCCCTCGTCTCATCCCTGAGAGACCCGCTCCTGGGACCTCTCCCTGGTGACCGTTCTTTCGGGGGGTTCCCGGCAGTCTTTCGGCTTTCCGGGGCGGGGCGGTCGGTCAAGGGTTGAGCGCAGCGAAATCGCGAAGCGACGCGACGAAGGAGCGCCCTTGAGGGACCGGCACGACACGGAATGACGATGGGACTGACGGGAAACCCCCGAACCGGCTGTGAGACGGCCCCACCGGCACCCCGCCCCGCCCCCCGCCCCGCGCCGCGTACAGGAACGACGACGGCCCCCTCGGGCGGGGCCGAGGGGGCCGTCGTGGGGCGGGGCCGGGTCAGAGGCCCATGGCTGCCGCGAGGTCCTTCTTCACCGCGTCCAGGATCTCCTGGCCGCGGGTGCGGGCCGAGGTGAGGTCGGAGGCTTCGGCGACCGGGACCACCACCTCCAGGTAGCACTTCAGCTTGGGCTCCGTGCCGGACGGGCGGCAGATGACGCGGGCCTTGTAGTCGCCGTCCAGGTAGTAGCGCAGGCCGTCCGTGGGCGGGAGGGCGGCCGAGCCGACCGACAGGTCCTCCGCCGAGACCACCCGCAGGCCCGCGAGGGACAGCGGCGGCTGGGCGCGCAGCTGCGCCATGGCGTTGGCGATGACCGACAGGTCCGAGACGCGGACCGACAGCTGGTCGGTGTGGTGCAGGCCGTGGGCCATCGCCAGGTCGTCCAGCAGGTCGGTCAGGGTGCGGTTCTGTTCCTTGAGCGTCGCGGCCAGCTCGGCCACCAGGAGGGCGGCGGTGATGCCGTCCTTGTCGCGGACGCCCTCCGGGTCCACGCAGTAGCCGAGCGCTTCCTCGTAGCCGTACCGCAGGCCCTCGACGCGGGCGATCCACTTGAAGCCGGTGAGGGTCTCCTCGTAGCCGAGGTTCGCCGCCTCCGCGATCCGCCCGAGCAGGGAGGAGGAGACGATCGACTCGGCGAAGACGCCCCGGGCGCCCTTGTGGACGAGGTGGGCCGCGAGCAGCGCGCCGACCTCGTCGCCGCGCAGCATCCGCCAGCCGCCGTTGTCCGGGACCGCCACCGCGCAGCGGTCGGCGTCCGGGTCGTTGGCGATCACGATGTCCGGCCGGACCTCGGCGGCCTTCGCGAAGGCCAGGTCCATCGCGCCGGGCTCCTCCGGGTTCGGGAAGGCGACCGTCGGGAAGGCCGGGTCCGGCTCCGCCTGCTCGGCGACCAGCACCGGGGCGGGGAAGCCGTGCCGGGCGAAGGCCGCCATGACGACGTCCTTGCCGACGCCGTGCATGGCCGTGTAGACGGTCCGCACGTTCCGGGGGGACCCGGGGGTCAGGACGGCGTCCGTGCGGGTCAGGTAGGCCTCCAGGACCTCCTCGTCCAGCTGCAGCCAGCCGTCCGCCGGCTGCGGTACGCCGGCCAGCGCGCCGACGGCCGCGATGTGCGCCGCGATCTCGGTGTCGGCGGGCGAGACGATCTGCGAGCCGTCGCCGAGGTAGACCTTGTAGCCGTTGTCCTGGGGAGGGTTGTGGCTGGCGGTCACCTCGACGCCGGCGACGGCGCCCAGGTGCCTTATGGCGTACGCGAGGACGGGCGTCGGCAGGGGCCGGGGCAGGACGGCCGCGCGCAGCCCGGCGCCGGTCATGACGGCGGCGGTGTCGCGGGCGAAGTCCGCCGACTTGTAGCGCGCGTCGTAGCCGACGACGACGAGGCCGCCGGCGTGGCCCTGGGCCTTGAGGTAGGCCGCCAGGCCGGCCGCGGCCCGGATGACCACGGAACGGTTCATCCGCATCGGACCGGCGCCGATCTCGCCGCGCAGTCCGGCGGTGCCGAACTGGAGGGTGCCGGAGAAGCGGTCCGTGAGCTCGGCCGTGTCGTTCGCGTCGATCAGGGCCGTGAGCTCCGCCGCCGTCTCCGGGTCCGGGTCCTCGGCCAGCCAGGTGCGGGCCCGGGTGAGGAGGTCGTCCTGTTCCTGCACTGCTTCCGCCTTACCTCTCGTACGTCGTCGATCGTCGGGTGTCGATCAGATGCGGGCCAGGACCTGCGTCAGCAGCGTGCCCATGCGCGCGGCGGAATCACGGCCGGCCTGGAGGACCTCTTCGTGGTTCAGCGGCTCGCCGGACAGGCCCGCGGCCAGGTTGGTGACCAGGGAGATGCCGAGCACGTCCGCGCCGGCCTCACGGGCGGCGATGGCCTCCAGCACGGTGGACATGCCGACCAGGTCGGCGCCCATGACGCGGATCATGTTGATCTCGGCCGGGGTCTCGTAGTGCGGGCCGGGGAACTGGACGTAGACGCCCTCTTCGAGGGTGGGGTCGATCTCCTTGCACATCGCGCGGAGCTTCGGCGAGTACAGGTTGGTGAGGTCCACGAAGTTCGCGCCGACGATCGGCGAGGTGGCCGTCAGGTTGAGGTGGTCGCTGATCAGGACGGGCTGGCCGGGCTTCATGCCCTCGCGGAGGCCGCCGCAGCCGTTGGTGAGGACGATGGTCTTGCAGCCGGCGGCGACGGCGGTGCGCACGCCGTGGGCGACGGCGGCGACGCCGCGGCCCTCGTAGAAGTGGGTCCGGCCGAGGAAGACCAGGGCGCGCTTGTCGCCGATCTTGTACGAGCGGATCTTGCCGCCGTGGCCCTCGACGGCGGCGGGCGGGAAGCCGGGCAGCTCGGTGACGAGGAACTCGGACTCGGGGGCGCCGAGCGCCTCTGCGGCGGGGGCCCAGCCGGAGCCCATGACGAGGGCGACATCGTGGGATTCGACGCCGGTGAGCTCGCGGAGGCGGGCGGCGGCGGCGTCGGCGGCGGCGAAGGGGTCGGTAACAGATGCGTTCACGCAGACGAGCGTAGCCGCTTATCGCCTACGCGCGTAGATGGCGCAGCTCACGGTGTTCGGATCGTTGCCTTGTCGTTTCCGCCGAATCGTCCCCCCGCCGCTCGCGCGCCCGGGCCCGCACGGCCGGGGCTCAGCAGGGGCGCTTACGGAGTTCCATCACGTAGTCGTGCGGCGCACCCGCCGATTCGGCGGCGTCCGCGATCTCCCCGAGGTACCGCGCCGACGGCAGGCCGCCCTCGTAGCCGTTCAGGACGTAGCACCAGGCGGCTTCCTCGCCGTCCAGCGTGTGGACCCGGATCCGCATGCGGCGGTAGATGTCCAGACCGACGCCCTCCCAGCGGTCCATGGAGTCCTCGTCCAGCGGGGCGATGTCGTACAGCGCGACGAAGACCTGCTGGCGCGGCGCTTCGACGACGGTGGCGAGGGCGCCTTCCCAGCCCATCTGCTCGCCGCCGAAGGTCAGCCGCCAGTCGTTGATCCAGCCCGTGCCGCGCAGCGGTGAATGGGGAGCGCGGCGCGTCATCAGCCGCGGGTCGAGGTTGCCGGCGTACGCGGCGTAGAGCGACATGAGGTCGAGGGTACGGGAGGGGCGCCCCGGCACGCGTGTCCGGATGGTGCGAGCACCTTGATGCGTGCGGGACAATGGGGCACGGAATGCATCCCCCGGGGAGACCCCCCGGAACACCGGCCGGGGCGGCAGCCGGCCGGGTAGACGTGAGGCGGACTTTTCGTGACCCGGATCGTGATCATCGGCGGCGGACCCGGCGGGTATGAGGCGGCCCTGGTGGGGGCCCAGCTCGGCGCGGAGGTGACCGTCGTCGACTGCGACGGTCTGGGCGGGGCGTCGGTGCTGACCGACTGCGTGCCCTCGAAGACCCTCATCGCGACCGCAGAGGTCATGACGACCTTCGACTCGTCGTACGAGGAGCTGGGGATCGTCGTCGCGGACGACACCCCGCACATCGAGCAGGCGGCGCGCGTCGTCGGCGTGGACCTCGGCAAGGTGAACCGGCGCGTCAAGCGCCTCGCGCTCGCGCAGTCCCACGACATCACCGCCTCGGTGACCCGTGCCGGCGCCCGCGTCATGCGCGGCCGCGGCAAGCTCGGCGGGCCGCAGGGCATCGACGGCACGCGGGACGTCATCGTCACCGCCGCCGACGGTACGGAGACGATCCTCACCGCCGACGCCGTGCTCATCGCCACCGGCGGCACCCCGCGCGAGATCCCGGACGCCATGCCCGACGGGGAGCGCATCCTGAACTGGACCCAGGTCTACGACCTGGAGGAGCTCCCCGAGGAGCTGATCGTGGTCGGCTCCGGTGTGACCGGTGCCGAGTTCGCCGGCGCGTACCAGGCCCTCGGCTCCCGGGTGACCCTGGTGTCCTCCCGCGACCGCGTGCTGCCGGGCGAGGACCCGGACGCGGCGGCCGTCCTGGAGGACGTCTTCCGCCGCCGCGGCATGAACGTCATCGGCCGCTCGCGCGCCGAGTCCGCCAAGCGGGTCGGCGACCGCGTCGAGGTCACCCTCTCCGACGGCCGCGTGATCACCGGTACGCACTGCCTGATGGCGGTCGGCGCGATCCCGAACACCCGGGACATGAACCTGGAGGAGTCCGGCGTCCGGCTCAAGGAGTCGGGGCACATCTGGACCGACAAGGTGTCGCGGACCTCCTCGCCGGGCGTGTACGCGGCCGGCGACGTGACGGGGATCTTCGCGCTGGCGTCCGTGGCGGCGATGCAGGGCCGCATCGCGATGTACCACTTCCTCGGCGACGCGGTGGCCCCGCTGAACCTCAAGACGGTGTCCTCGAACGTCTTCACCGACCCCGAGATCGCCACCGTCGGCTACACCCAGGCCGACGTGGACGCCGGGAAGATCGACGCCCGCGTGGTCAAGCTGCCGCTGCTGCGCAACCCGCGCGCGAAGATGCAGGGCATCCGGGACGGCTTCGTGAAGATGTTCTGCCGCCCGGGGACCGGGATCGTGGTGGGCGGCGTCGTCGTGTCGCCGCGCGCCAGCGAGCTGATCCACCCCATCTCGATCGCCGTCGACAACAACCTGACCGTCGAGCAGATCGCAAACGCGTTCACCGTGTACCCCTCGCTGTCCGGTTCGATCGCCGAGGTGGCCCGCCAGTTGCACACCCGCAAGGCGGGCGGCGAGGCGTAGGCGACGCCACCCGAAGCCCAACCGCCCCTTCCCCCACGGGGGTTGGGGCGGAGGCCGTGGTGGGGCGGGGAAGCGGGCCGCCGGATCGCTCCAGCGGCACCGGCGCGTATACCACTCCTCGCCCCGCGGTATGGACAACTTCGGTATTCCGGCGCAAGGAGCTGAAAGCAGACGGTCGTTGGGGTTACTGTCAGTTTCGTGTTCGCTGCTGAACGTCGCCAATTGATCCTCGAAATGGTGCGGGCCAACGGTGCGGTATCGCTCCGTGAGCTCGCCCGCGTCGTCCAGACCTCCGAAGTGACCGTACGGCGGGACGTGCGGGCACTGGAGGCAGAAGGACTCCTCGACCGCCGGCACGGCGGTGCGGTCTTGCCGGGCGGTTTCACGCGGGAGTCCGGCTTTCCG
Organism: Streptomyces sp. NPDC048352; assembly: GCF_040651895.1. Taxonomy (NCBI): domain Bacteria; kingdom Bacillati; phylum Actinomycetota; class Actinomycetes; order Kitasatosporales; family Streptomycetaceae; genus Streptomyces; species Streptomyces sp. NPDC048352. The sequence goes on along the minus strand of NZ_JBEZKZ010000056.1, from coordinate 19,513 downwards.
CAAAAATCCCATCTCGCCACGGCGGAGAAGACCGCCATCGCCGATGTCGCGGCCGGCCTCGTCGAAGAAGGCGAGGCCGTCGTCGTCGGCGCGGGTACCACGACCCAGGAGTTGGCCCGCCGGCTCGCCCGGGTGCCCGGTCTCACCGTCGTCACCAACTCGCTGCTCGTCGCCCAGGCGCTGGCGCACGCCAACCGGGTGGAGGTGGTGATGACCGGCGGCACGCTGCGCGGTTCGAACTACGCCCTCGTCGGCAGCGGCGCCGAGCAGTCCCTCCAGGGGCTGCGGGTCTCGCGGGCCTTCCTGTCGGGGAGCGGCCTGACCGCCGAGCGCGGGCTGTCCACGTCCAACATGCTCTCCGCGAGCGTGGACCGGGCGCTGGTGCAGGCCGCGGCGGAGGTGGTCGTCCTCGCCGACCACACGAAGCTCGGCACCGACACCATGTTCCAGACCGTGCCGACGGACGTGATGACGCGGCTGGTGACGGACGAGCCGCCGCAGCACGACGAGCGGGCGGCGACGGAGCTCCAGGCGCTGGCCGACCAGGGCGTGCAGATCACCGTGGCCGGCTCGGCCCCCGCCGCCGGCGGTCACGGCGGTGGCGGCGGGGAGGGCATGCCGGGGCGCAGGCCGCGGCGGGACGCCCCGCTGCCGGTCCAGCGGCGCGGCGGGCCCACGGCCCAGCTGCGCAGTGCTCCGGCGTCGCTGCTGGAGCAGCAGGCCGGGGAGCGGGCGCGGGTGGCGGACATGCGGCGACGCTAGCCGCTCCGGGCGGGGTGGGCCCTGCGGGGCGGTCCCCTACCCGCCCCTCTCCCGCTCACCGGGGCTCCGCCCCGGACCCCGGTCCTCAAGCGCCGGACGGGCTGGATGGGCGGTGCTCCGCCCCGGGCCCCGGTCCTCAAGCGCCGGACGGGCTGGGGGCGCGCCGGACGGGCTGGGGGTGCGCCGGACGGGCTGGTGTGACGTGCCGAAGGCCCCGCCCGGGATGCCGGGCGGGGCCTTCGTGTGGGCTGCGCGGGATCAGTCCTTGATCTCGCAGATGGTGGCGCCGGAGGTGAGGGAGGCGCCGACCTCGGCGGTCAGGCCGACGATGGTGCCGGAGCGGTGCGCGTTCAGCGGCTGCTCCATCTTCATCGCTTCCAGGACGACGACCAGGTCGCCCTCGTTGACCTGCTGGCCCTCCTCGACGGCGACCTTGACGATCGTGCCCTGCATCGGGGACGCGAGGGTGTCGCCGGACGCGGCGGGGCCGGACTTCTTGGCGGCGCGGCGCTTGGGCTTGGCGCCGCCCGCGGCGGCCGTGCGGGCCAGGGTCATGCCCAGCGAGGACGGGAGGGAGACCTCCAGGCGCTTGCCGCCGACCTCGACGACGACCGTCTCGCGGCCCGGCTCGTCCTCGGTGTCCTCGGCGGCCGGGGCCGCGAAGGGCTTGATCTCGTTGACGAACTCCGTCTCGATCCAGCGGGTGTGGACCTTGAACGGGGTGCCGTCGGTGGGGGCGAAGGCCGGGTCGGTGACGACCGCGCGGTGGAAGGGGATGGCGGTGGCCATGCCCTCCACGGTGAACTCCTCCAGGGCGCGCGCGGCGCGCTGGAGGGCCTGCTCGCGGGTGGCGCCGGTGACGATGAGCTTGGCGAGCAGCGAGTCCCAGGCGGGGCCGATGACCGAGCCGGTCTCCACACCCGCGTCCAGGCGCACGCCCGGGCCGCTGGGCGGGGCGAAGAGGGTGACGGTGCCGGGGGCGGGGAGGAAGCCGCGGCCCGGGTCCTCGCCGTTGATGCGGAACTCGAAGGAGTGGCCGCGCAGGACGGGGTCGCCGTAGCCGAGTTCCTCGCCGTCGGCGATGCGGAACATCTCGCGGACGAGGTCGATGCCGGCGACTTCCTCGGTGACGGGGTGCTCGACCTGGAGGCGGGTGTTGACCTCGAGGAAGGAGATGGTGCCGTCGGTGCCGACGAGGAACTCGACGGTGCCGGCGCCGACGTAGCCGGCTTCCTTGAGGATGGCCTTGGAGGCGGCGTAGAGCTCGTCGTTCTGGGCCTGGGTCAGGAAGGGGGCCGGGGCCTCCTCGACGAGCTTCTGGTGGCGGCGCTGGAGGGAGCAGTCGCGGGTGGAGACGACGACCACGTTGCCGTGGGAGTCGGCCAGGCACTGGGTTTCGACGTGGCGGGGCTTGTCGAGGTAGCGCTCGACGAAGCACTCGCCGCGGCCGAAGGCGGCGACGGCCTCGCGGACGGCGGAGTCGTACAGCTCGGGGACTTCTTCGAGGGTGCGGGCGACCTTGAGGCCGCGGCCGCCGCCGCCGAAGGCTGCCTTGATGGCGATGGGCAGGCCGTGTTCGCGGGCGAAGGCGACGACCTCGTCGGCCCCGGAGACGGGGTCGGGGGTGCCGGCGACGAGGGGGGCCCCGGCGCGCTGGGCGATGTGGCGGGCGGCGACCTTGTCGCCGAGGTCGCGGATGGCCTGCGGGGGCGGGCCGATCCAGGTCAGGCCCGCGTCGATGACGGCCTGGGCGAATTCGGCGTTCTCGGACAGGAAGCCGTATCCGGGGTGGATGGCGTCCGCTCCGGAGTCCGCGGCGGCCTGCAGGACCTTCGCGATGTCGAGGTAGCTGGCTGCCGGGGTGTCACCGCCCAACGCGAAAGCTTCGTCTGCCGCGCGGACGTGCAGGGCGTCCCGGTCCGGATCGGCGTAGACGGCTACGCTCGCGATTCCGGCATCCCGGCAGGCCCGAGCAACGCGGACAGCGATTTCGCCACGGTTGGCGATGAGCACCTTGCGCACGATGGCTCCCTCCTTGAAACAAGCTGAGTTTAGGGACTGCCGACACGGCCTTACGACCCTTCCCCGGTGGTGAGCTTGCCCACACGGAGCGTGATGCGAGTGCCCCTTGAGTGCGAGAACCCTTGTGTCGCCCCAGGTCAGGGAGATCCCCGACTGCACAGTAACCCCGTTGCGAGGGCAAGGTCTCTGTTCGGCGGGTCAGCGGCCCCCGCTGATTCTTTGTGGAGTCCCTACGAACGGCCTATGCATTCTTTGAGTGAGAGCCGTCACGCTCCGCCCGCAGACCCGGTTTCCCGTAACGAAGCGGGCCCGGGCTCTTGTCCCCAGGTTTACTCGTTAGTAGCCTCCAGGCGTCGAACACGCTTGTGGCGTGGGAGGGATGGGGGCGTCGTGCTGCGCAGAATCGTGGCGGGGCTGGCCGCGATCACGCTCGTCGCGGAAGCCGTCGTGCTCGTTCTCGTCCATCTGGTCCTGGGGCGGGCCGCCGAGGGGCAGTCGATGTCCATCGCCGGAATGGACCCCGACGTCATGTCGACGGCGACCTACGCCATGGGTGCCGTCCTCGGCGCCTTCCTCCTGCTGTGCGCCGCAACGGCCGCCGCGACGGCCCTGCGCGACCGCCCGCCGGGCCGCTTCGCCCGCGTCCTGCTCGTCGCCGCGGCCGTCACCCACGGGGTGCTCGGCGCCCTCGCCGTGGGGCTCGTCGGCTGGGGCGCCTTCGCGGCGACGATGCTGATCCTGTGCCTGCTCGTCCTGACGCTGATGCTCTACCCCCGGCCGGCCGAGGGGCCGGCCCCGGATCCCGCCGGACGGCTCAGGCCCACAAGTCCGTGATCGACACGTCCAGTTCCGCCAGCAGGGAGCGCAGCAGCGGCATCGACAGGCCGATGACGTTGCCCGGGTCGCCGTCGATGCCGTCGATGAACGGCGACGACAGCCCGTCGAGGGTGAACGCCCCCGCCACGTGCAGCGGCTCGCCGCTGGCCACGTACGCCGCGACCTCCGCGTCCGACGGTTCGCCGAAGCGCACCGTCGTGGAGGCCGTCGCCGAGACCTGACGGCCGGTGGCCGTGTCGATCACGCAGTGGCCCGTGCGCAGCACTCCCGCGCGCCCGCGCATCGCCTTCCAGCGGGCCGTGGCCTCCGCCGCGTCGGCGGGCTTGCCGAGCGCCTCGCCGTCCAGTTCCAGCACGGAGTCGCAGCCGATCACCAGGGCGCCCGCGGCCTCCTCCAGGCCCGCCACCACGCCCGCCTTGGCCTCGGCCAGGGCCAGCGCCAGGCCGGCCGGCTCGTCGTGGTCCAGCGTGTCCTCGTCGAAGCCGCTGACGATGACGTGCGGGGCGAGCCCGGCCTGCCGCAGCAGGTTCAGCCGGGCGGGGGAGGCGGAGGCGAGGACGAGCGTGCGTACGGTCATGGGGGCCATCGTAGGGCGGCCCGCGAGCCGCCCCGGGCCGTGCCCCCGGACGGCCTCAGAACGGGGGCGCGCCGAGGACGTACACCGCGACCACCATCGCCAGGACGAGCACCACGAGCATCCGCCGGAGCATCGCCTGGGCGTCGCGCATGTCCTTCGGCGGCTCGTCCTTCGGGTCTGACCAGAGCATGCTCCGATCCTGGCCCCGGACACGCCGGTGGCGCCTGAGTACGGGTACTCAGGCGCCACCGTCCGTTCGCGCCATCTTCCGCCGGCCCGGGGCTCAGCCCCGTCCGGGCCAGTACGTACGCCCCCAGGCGCGCGGCCCGGGCAGCATCTGCTGCCGGCGGGCCACCCGGCTCGGCGACGCCCACTCGTCCGGGATCCTGGGCGCGCCCGACGGGGCCGAGGCCAGCGCCGCAGCGCGCGCTTGGACCACCGCCAGTGCGGCGGCCAGCTCCTCGGGGGTCGGGTTGCCCTTGACGACCTTGATCATCACAGAGTCCTCCTGGGGGGCCTAGAGGGGGATGTTGCCGTGCTTCTTCGGGGGCAGCGACTCCCGCTTCGTGCGCAGCTGGCGCAGCCCCTTCACCACGTGGGCGCGGGTCTCGGACGGCATGGTCACCGCGTCGATGTAACCGCGCTCGGCGGCCGTGTAGGGGTTGAGCAGGGTGTCCTCGTACTCGGTGATGAGCCGGGCCCGGGTCTCCTCCACCTCCTCCGCGGCGGCCTCCGCCAGGGTGCGCCGGTGCAGGATGTTCACCGCGCCCTGCGCGCCCATGACCGCGATCTGCGCGGTCGGCCAGGCCAGGTTCAGGTCGGCGCCGAGGTGCTTGGAGCCCATGACGTCGTAGGCGCCGCCGAAGGCCTTGCGGGTGATGACGGTGATGAGGGGGACGGTCGCCTCGGCGTACGCGTAGATCAGCTTCGCGCCGCGCCTGATGATTCCGTTGTACTCCTGGTCGGTGCCGGGCAGGAAGCCGGGGACGTCGACGAACGTCAGCACCGGGATGTTGAAGGCGTCGCACGTACGGACGAACCGGGCGGCCTTCTCGGAGGCGTCGATGTCCAGGCAGCCGGCGAACTGCATCGGCTGGTTGGCGACGACGCCCACCGGGTGCCCCTCGACGCGGCCGAAGCCGGTGAGGATGTTCGGGGCGAACAGCGACTGCGTCTCCAGGAACTCCGCGTCGTCCAGCACGTGCTCGATGACCGTGTGCATGTCGTACGGCTGGTTCGCGCTGTCCGGGATCAGGACGTCGAGTTCGAGGTCCGTGTCGGTGACCTCGGTGTCGGCCTCCTCCGGGAAGGCGGGCGGCTCGGAGAGGTTGTTCGACGGCAGGTAGGCCAGCAGCGACTTGACGTACTCGATCGCGTCCTTCTCGTCGCCGGCCATGTGGTGGGCGACGCCGGACGTGCTGTTGTGCGTCCGCGCCCCGCCCAGCTCCTCGAAGCCGACGTCCTCGCCGGTGACCGTCTTGATGACGTCCGGGCCGGTGATGAACATGTGCGAGGTCTGGTCGACCATGACCGTGAAGTCGGTGATGGCGGGGGAGTACACGGCGCCGCCGGCGCACGGCCCCACGACCAGGCTGATCTGCGGGATCACGCCCGAGGCGTGGACGTTGCGGCGGAAGATCTCGCCGTACATGCCCAGCGCGCTGACGCCCTCCTGGATGCGGGCGCCGCCGGAGTCGTTGATGCCGACGACCGGGCAGCCGGTCTTCAGGGCGAAGTCCATCACCTTGATGATCTTCTGTCCGTAGACCTCGCCGAGGGCGCCGCCGAAGACGGTGAAGTCCTGCGAGAACACGGCCACCGGGCGGCCGTCCACCGTGCCGTAGCCGGTGACGACGCCGTCGCCGTACGGGCGGGTCTGCTCCAGACCGAAGTTGGTCGACCGGTGCCGGGCGAACTCGTCCAGCTCTACGAAGGACCCCTCGTCCAGCAGCAGGGCCACCCGCTCACGTGCCGTCAGCTTGCCCTTGGCGTGCTGCTTCTCGACGGCTCGGGCGGAACCTGCATGGGTGGCTTCCTCGACGCGGCGCCGCAGGTCCGCGAGCTTGCCCGCGGTCGTGTGCATGTCGATCGGCTCTGAGGGTTGGGACATCGGGGTCGCGGCTCCCTGTGTGGTGTCAACTGCCTGGTCAATTGATTGACTGCTGCTGGCTACTGGTGCGTAGCGTATCGGCGGGCATGGCGCTCGGCAGTGCGGCGTTTGACACACCTACATTTGCTTGCATGACTCCACAAGATGCTTCAGCCGGAGCAACCGCGGGACGCTGGTCGAACCTGGACCGGCCGCCCCTGAACGCCGCCGCCCTCTCCCGGGCGCTCGTCACCCCGGACGGCCTGTGGACCTCCCTGGAGGTCGTCGCCGCCACCGGGTCCACCAACTCCGACCTCGCGGCGCGGGCGGCGGATCTGCCCGAGGGGGCCGTGCTGGCCGCCGAGGAGCAGACCGCCGGCCGGGGGCGCCTGGACCGCAGCTGGGTCGCGCCCGCCCGGTCGGGGCTGTTCTTCTCCGTACTGCTCAAGCCGGGCGCCGGCGTACCGCAGGAGCAGTGGGGGTGGCTGCCGCTGCTGGCCGGGGTGGCCACGGCGGCCGGGCTGGCGCGGGGGGCGGGCGTGGACACCGCCCTCAAGTGGCCGAACGACGTGCTGGTGAGCGTGGAGGGCGAGGAGCGCAAGGCCGGCGGCATCCTCGCGGAGCGGGTCGAGGACGGGGTGGTCCTGGGGATCGGCCTCAACGTCACCCTCACGGAGGACGAGCTCCCCGTACCGGCGGCCGGGTCGCTGCTGCTGGCCAAGGCGGCGGTGACCGACCGGGAGCCGGTGCTGAAGGCCGTGCTGCGGTCCCTGGAGGAGTGGTACGGGAGGTGGCGCGACGCGGGCGGCGACCCGGCGGACAGCGGACTCCAGGAGGCGTACGCGGCGGGCTGCGCGACGCTGGGCCGCCACGTCCGCGCGGACCTGCCGGGCGGCCGCGAGCTCACCGGTACGGCCGAAGCGGTGGACGCGGAAGGGCGGCTGGTGATCCGCACGGCCGACGACGCGCGGGAGGCGGTGGGGGCGGGGGACGTGGTGCACCTGCGGTCGGTCCGCTGACACCCGCCCCGGCGGGCTGCCCGGCCGGGCGGGTGCGGTGCGCGCCGCCCCCTGTCCGGCCCAAGCCCGCACGCGGCTCCTGAGCCGGGGGCGCGAGCCCGGGGAACGGGTCCGGGATGCGGCGGAATGCCGGGGTACGGGGGTTTTCGGCCCCGCCCGGACCCGGGGGCCGGGCGGGCGGCGCTCCGCGGGCACAGGGGCCTCCCGGACGAGGGGGAGTGAGCTACGGCACACCTGCCGTATGGTTTAGGCGATCCCGGTCCTCGCCGCGATCACCCGGTTCGGCAGCGCGCACGGAATGGACAGGAGGCGGCCCTTGACCGTCGACGACTCAACGTCCAGCGCGTCACCGTCAGGCCCCACGGGCGGTCCCGGCACCCCCATCGGGCGGGACCAGCACACCCCCTTCCACGAGGTCGACCACGCGGCGCAGCCGACGGCCGACCCGCTCGCCATCCGGCTGGAGCAGCTGATCCTGGGCGCCGAGCGGCGGTACACGCCGTTCCAGGCGGCCCGTAGCGCCGGGGTCTCGATGGAGCTGGCCTCCCGGTTCTGGCGGGCGATGGGCTTCGCGGACATCGGGCAGGCCAAGGCCCTGACGGAGGCGGACGTACTGGCGCTGCGGCGCCTGGCGGGCCTGGTCGAGGCGGGGCTGCTGAGCGAGCCGATGGCGGTGCAGGTGGCGCGCTCCACCGGGCAGACCACCGCCCGGCTGGCCGAATGGCAGATCGATTCCTTCCTGGAGGGGCTGACGGAGCCGCCCGAGCCCGGCATGACCCGCACGGAGGTCACGTACCCGCTGGTCGAGCTGTTGCTGCCGGAGCTGGAGGAGTTCCTCGTCTACGTGTGGCGCCGCCAGCTGGCGGCGGCCACGGGTCGGGTGGTGCAGGTCGCCGACGACGAGGAGATGGTCGACCGGCGCCTCGCGGTGGGCTTCGCGGACCTGGTCGGCTTCACCCGGCTCACGCGGCGGCTGGAGGAGGAGGAGCTCGGCGAGCTGGTCGAGGCCTTCGAGACGACGGCGGCGGACCTGGTCGCGGCGCACGGCGGGCGGCTGATCAAGACCCTGGGCGACGAGGTGCTGTACGCGGCGGACGACGCGGCGACGGCGGCGGAGATCGCCCTGCGCCTGATCGAGACGATGGAGGCGGACCCGCAGATGCCGGAGCTGCGGGTCGGGATCGCCTTCGGGACGGTGACGACCCGGATGGGCGACGTCTTCGGCACGACGGTGAACCTGGCGAGCCGGCTGACCTCCATAGCCCCCAAGGACGCGGTGCTGGTGGACGGGGCGATGGCCGAGGAGCTGGGCCGTACGGGCGCCGCGCCGAAGTCCGAGAAGGACGCCGAGAGCGAGGAGGGCGGCGGCACCTACCGCTTCGCGCTCCAGCCGATGTGGCAGCGGCCGGTGCGCGGACTGGGCGTCGTGGAGCCCTGGTCGCTGACGCGGCGGACACCTAAGATCCCCGGGTAACGTTCGTTAACCTGTTTTCCGGGGAGAGTGCGCCGTGGGCGTGAGCGAGAGCCGTTTCGGGGAGTTCGTGGCGGTGCGGCGGCACGGTGACCGCGGGGTGGTCGCGGAGCTGCTGCTGGACCGGCCCAAGGCGATGAACGCCGTTTCCACGGAGATGGCCCGCTCGATCTCCGCCGCCTGCGCGGCGCTCGCCGCGGACCCCGGCGTACGGGTCGTCGTCCTGGCCTCCAGCCATGAGCGGGCGTTCTGCGTGGGCGCGGACCTCAAGGAGCGCAACGCGCTGTCGGACGCCGAGCTGGTGCGGCAGCGGCCGACCACGCGGGGGGCGTACGGGGGCGTGCTGGAGCTGCCGATGCCGACGGTCGCGGCGGTGCACGGATACGCGCTGGGCGGGGGCTTCGAGCTGGCGCTGGCCTGCGACGTGATCGTGGCCGACGAGACGGCCGTGGTCGGGCTGCCCGAGGTGTCGGTCGGCGTGATCCCGGGCGGCGGCGGTACGCAGCTGCTGCCGCGCCGGGTCGGTGCGGCGCGGGCGGCGGAGCTGATCTTCACGGCCCGCCGGGTGGAGGCGGCCGAGGCGCTGTCCCTGGGGCTGGTGGACGAGGTGGCCGCGGCCGGCGAGGACCGGGCGCGGGCGCTGGAGCTGGCGCTGGCCATGGCCGCGAACTCCCCCGTGGGGCTGCGGGCGGCCAAGCGGGCGCTGCGGCTGGGGCACGGGATGGACCTGGCGGCCGGGCTGGAGATCGAGGACGCGGCCTGGCGGACGGTGGCCTTCTCCGGGGACCGGGCGGAGGGCGTGGCGGCCTTCAACGAGAAGCGGAAGCCGAACTGGCCGGGGGAGTAGTCGCGACCGGAGGTTACCGGACGTGACCTGGATATCACCCTAGGCCGGGCTATCCATCACTAAATCGGATAAAACTCCCTAGGCTGGGGTGATGGGAGTGGACGGGCGGCTGCGGGCCGTCGTGGGCCTCGCGCAGGCGATGGCGGCGGCCTGCGCGCCGCGGGACAGCATGCGGGCGGCAGCCCGGGGCGCCCGGCTGGCGATGGACGGCTCGTTCGCCGCCATCTGCGCCTGGGAGCGGGAGCGTGGGCTGCTGCGGGTGCTCGTGAACGAGGGCGAGCGGCGGGCCGGGGAGGAGGAGTTCCCCGAGGACGAGTCCTACCCCGTGCACGACTTCCCCGAGATCGCGGAGTTCCTGCACGAGCGCTGGGCCGGCGGCGCGGGCCCGCACGCCTGGGTCGAGAGCGCGGTCGGCGACCGCCCGGGGCGCCGTGGCGACGCCCTGCGCCGGCGCGGGCGCGGTACGTGCGTGGTCGCGCCGATCGTGCTCAGCGGGCGGGCCTGGGGCGAGCTGTACGTGGCCCGGGACGAGGGGCTGCCGGACTTCGACGAGGACGACGCCGAGTTCGCGGCGGTGCTGGCGGCGGTGGTGGCGGCCGGGCTCGCGCAGAACGAGCGCCTGGAGGAGGCCCGGCGGCTGGCCTTCACGGATCCGCTGACCGGCCTGGCCAACCGGCGGGCCGTGGACATGCGGCTCGACGAGGCCCTGGAGGAGCACCGGCGCAGCGGGGCGGTGGTGAGCCTGGTGGTGTGCGACCTGAACGGCCTCAAGCGGGTCAACGACACCCTGGGCCACGCGACCGGCGACCGGCTGCTGGAGCGGTTCGGGTCGGTGCTGAGCCTGTGCGGGGCGATGCTGCCGGGGGCGCTGGTGGCGCGGCTGGGCGGGGACGAGTTCTGCCTGGTGAGCGTGGGGCCGTCGGCGGACGAGGTGGTCCGGGTGACCGGGGAGGTGTGCGTACGGGCCGCGGAGCTGGAGCTGGGCGAGGGGGTGGCGTGCGGGGTCGCCTCCACGGGGGACCCGATCGGCCCGGTGAAGTCCTCGCGGCGGCTGTTCCGGCTGGCGGACGCCGCGCAGTACAAGGCGAAGGCGGCGAGATCGGCGGAGCCGGTCGTCGCGGGCCGCGACACGGCGGTGGTCCGCCTGGCCGACGCCGCGGCCGCCCGCGAGGGCCGCGGGGAGCGCCGCCGCTTCCGGGGGCGGCAGTAGGGGCGGCGGGGGCGCGCCCGCCCCCGAGCCTTCCTGCGACCGCCCAAGGGATCCGGGTAAGGGAGGGGTGACATGAAGGGATTCAGTCCGTAGGGTGCTGAATATGGATATGCACACTGTCGTCGTGGGGACGTCCGGGACCACCGCCGAGGACGTCATCGCCGTCGCCCGCGGCAACGCACGCGTCGAGCTGTCCGCCGAGGCGCTCGAAGCGCTCGGCCGCGCTCGCGAGATCGTCGACGCGCTCGCCGCCAAGCCCGAGCCCGTCTACGGGGTCTCCACCGGGTTCGGGGCGCTCGCCTCCCGGCACATCAGCCCCGAGCTGCGCGCGCAGCTCCAGCGCAACATCGTCCGCTCGCACGCCGCCGGCATGGGCCCGCGCGTCGAGCGGGAGGTCGTGCGCGCCCTGATGTTCCTGCGCCTGAAGACGGTGGCCTCCGGGCACACCGGCGTCCGGCCCTCGGTCGCCCAGACCATGGCCGACGTGCTCAACGCCGGGATCACCCCCGTCGTGCACGAGTACGGCTCCCTCGGCTGCTCCGGCGACCTCGCGCCGCTCTCCCACTGCGCGCTCGCGCTGATGGGCGAGGGCGACGCCGAGGGCCCGGACGGCACCGTCCGCCCCGCCGGGGAACTGCTCGCCGAAGCCGGGATCGAGCCCGTCGAGCTGCGCGAGAAGGAGGGCCTCGCCCTCCTCAACGGCACCGACGGCATGCTCGGCATGCTGGTCATGGCCCTCGCCGACCTGCGGACGCTGTACACCTCCGCCGACATCACCGCCGCCCTGACCCTCGAGGCGCTGCTCGGCACCGAGAAGGTGCTCGCGCCCGAGCTGCACGCCATCCGCCCGCACCCCGGCCAGGGCGCCTCCGCCGCCAACATGGCCGCCGTGCTGAAGGGTTCCGGTCTCACCGGCCACTTCCAGGAGGAGTCCGCGCCCCGCGTGCAGGACGCCTACTCCGTGCGCTGCGCCCCCCAGGTCGCCGGCGCGGGCCGCGACACCATCGCGCACGCCGCCCTCGTGGCCTCCCGCGAGCTGGCCTCCGCCGTCGACAACCCGGTCGTGCTGCCCGACGGCCGCGTCGAGTCCAACGGCAACTTCCACGGCGCGCCCGTGGCGTACGTCCTGGACTTCCTGGCCATCGCCGCCGCCGACCTCGGCTCCATCGCCGAGCGGCGCACCGACCGCCTCCTCGACAAGAACCGCTCGCACGGCCTGCCGCCGTTCCTCGCGGACGACGCCGGCGTGGACTCCGGCCTGATGATCGCCCAGTACACGCAGGCGGCCCTGGTCAGCGAGATGAAGCGGCTCGCGGTGCCGGCGTCCGCCGACTCCATCCCCTCCTCCGCCATGCAGGAGGACCACGTCTCCATGGGCTGGTCGGCGGCGCGCAAGCTGCGTACCGCGGTCGACAACCTGACCCGGATCATCGCCGTCGAGCTGTACGCGGCCACCCGCGCCCTCGAACTGCGCCACGGGCTGACCCCGGCGCCGGCCAGCCAGGCCGCCGTCGCGGCGCTGCGGGCGGCCGGCGTGCAGGGCCCCGGCCCGGACCGGTTCCTCGCGCCCGACCTGGCCGCCGCCGACGCCTTCGTCCGCGCGGGCGGTCTCGTCGCGGCCGTGGAGCCGGTGACGGGCCCGCTGGCCTAGTACGCCCGCACGGAAGCGGAAGGGCCGCACCCCGCCGGGGGTGCGGCCCTTCGGCGTGTCTACAGGCCGCGGGAGCGGCGTACGGAGAAGGTCACGAAGCCCGCCCCCACGCCGAGGCAGAGGGTGCCGCCCAGCACGTAGGGGGTGGTGTCGACGCTGCCGGTGTCGGCCAGCGAGAGGACGGTGACACTGGCGGGCCGCGCGTCGGCGGCGCCGGAGACGCCGGCGACACCGGCGATGGTGCCCGTTCCCGCACCGGGATCGGTCCCGGTGCCCGAGACGGTTCCGGTGTTGGCGGCGGCGGGCGCGCCCGAGGTGCCCGTGGGTTGCCCCGGGGCGGTGGCGTTCGCCGACGGGACGAACCAGAGGGCGGCGAGGAGGGTGGTCGCTCCGAGAGCGGTGAGCAGAGGCCGGCGTGCGGACACGGTGCGATCCCCCTTGCGGAAGCAGCGAATTGGCCGTGTGCGCCGATGCTAGTGAAAGGGGCGGGTCGCGGGAAAGTCGAGGCTGTCGCGGGCTTACTCTCCGTCGTATGAACCCTTCTGAGACATCACGATACGTACGGCTTCGGGTGGATTTGGTGCTGGAGGTGTCGGACTCCGACGCCCTCATCGGCGCGGCCCTCGAACGCATCAAGGCCGACGAGTTCATGCCGGACGAGGAGCGGGCGCACGCCGAGTCGGCCGTCAGGGAGGACGAGTCCGAGGCCCTGGCCTACCTCGTCGACCCCACTGACCTGGTCGCGGAGCTGACCGGGGTGGAACTGGCGCAGGCCTCCTGGAGCAGCGAACCGGTCGAATACGACCCCGAGTCCCTGGAGTGGGACCTGGACGAGGAAGATGGTGACTTCGAAGAAGGGGCCGACAACGCCTGACCGTGGGGTTGCACACATTCGAACGGAATGTGGAACCGATCCGCACCGTTAACGCGTTGTCAGGACGAGCAGGGGGTGATGCCCCCTGCCCGGCCCGACCCCGGGCTCGCAGCCCCGGGGTTTCCGGCAACGATGGAGTGACGTGTGAGGACGTACAGCATGCGGCGGAGAAGGTCCCTGGTGGCCGTGTCCGCCGTGCTCGGTGGCGTACTGATGCTTTCGGCCTGCAATGACGGGGGTTCCGACAAGCCGCAGGGGAGCGCGGAGGCGGGCAAGTCGCAGGCGGAGGTGGACGCGGCGGCCGCCAAGGACGCCTCGAAGGCCCGAATAGCCATCACGCCCAAGGACGGCTCCACCAACGTCGCCCTGAACGACGGGACGAACGTCGCCGTCAGCGACGGCACGCTCACCCAGGTCGAGCTGAAGAGCTCCGACGGCACGGCCGTCGCGGGCAAGATAGCCGCCGACGGCAAGAGCTGGAAGCCGGACGCCGCGCTGAAGCGCTCCACGAAGTACGCCCTGTCGGCGACCGCGAAGGACGCGGCCGGGCGCGAGGCGCACGAGAACGCCTCCTTCACCACCCTCTCCCCGGAGAACAGCTTCGTCGGCTCGTTCGTCCCCGAGGAGGGCGAGACGGTCGGCGTGGGCATGCCGGTCTCGATCACCTTCAACAAGCCGATCAAGGACCAGAAGGCGGTCCAGGCGGCCATCAGCGTCACCTCCAGCAGCGGCCAGGAGGTCGTCGGCCACTGGTTCGGCAACCAGCGGCTGGACTTCCGCCCGGAGCAGTACTGGCAGGCGAACTCCACCATCACCCTGAAGCTGGCCCTCCAGGGCGTGCAGAGCGCGCCCGGCGTCGTCGGCGCGCAGAACAAGACCGTCACCTTCAAGGTCGGCCGGAGCCAGGTCTCCACCGTCGACGTGAAGGCCAAGACGATGACGGTCACCCGTGACGGACAGGTCCTCAAGACCATCCCGATCTCGGCCGGTTCCCCCGAGAACCCCACCTACAACGGCCAGATGGTGATCTCCGAGAAGTTCAAGGAGACCCGGATGGACGGCTCCACCGTGGGCTTCACGAACAAGGAGGGCAAGGGCGAGTACGACATCAAGGACGTCCCGCACGCGATGCGGCTGTCCACGTCCGGCACCTTCATCCACGGCAACTACTGGGGCGCCGACTCCATCTTCGGCAAGGTGAACACCAGTCACGGCTGTGTCGGTCTGAACGACGCCAAGGGCGCCAACGACCCCAACCAGCCCGGCGCCTGGTTCTTCGACAACTCGCTCATCGGCGACGTGGTCACCGTGGTGAACTCCCCGGACAAGACCATCAAGCCGGACAACGGCCTCAACGGCTGGAACATGTCCTGGGCCGAGTGGAAGGCCGGTCCGTCGGCCTGACGCGACGGCACGGTACGCACGACGGCGGACGGCGGGGAGCCCGGAAGGGCCCCCGCCGTCCGGCGTTCGCCCCCAAAACGCCTGAGCGGCGGAGGCGGCGAGGGCCTAGGGTCCCGGTATGACGAAGATCAACACGCTGTCCGTGCCCCCGACCGACGCCGAAGTCGAGGCCTGGTGGGCGGTCCAGACCGCCGCCCACGCCACCGACGCCGCAGCCCTGCCGGCCGTGCCCGCCCCTTCACGCGTCGAGGCGACCGGACGGCTGCGGGTCCCGCCGCTCCGCGGACGCCTGCGGCACTGGGCGGCCGCCGACGGCGAGGGCCAGGCCGCCCTGCTGCTGTTCACCGAGCGGGGCAACACCCACACCGCCTTCCTCGACGAGCTGACCGTACGGCCCGACGCGCGCCGGCGCGGCGTGGGAACGGCCCTGTGGCAGCGGGTCCGCGGCGAGCTCCTGGAGCAGGGCCGCACCTCCGTCGCCACCGTCGCCGACCTCGGGGGACCCGGGCAGGCCTTCGCGGAGTCCCTCGGCTTCGAGAACGTCCTCCCCATGGCCTGGTACGTGCGCGAACTCGGGCAGGACGGCCCGCCGCGCGTGCCCGCCACCCCCGGCTACGAACTCCACGTCTGGCCCGGACTGGTACCCGACGCCTGGGTGACGGCGGCCGCCGTCGCCCACGGCGCGATGGAGGACGCCCCCAGCGGGGACAGCGACGAGGCCTTCCAGCCCTGGACCGCCGAGCGCGTGCACAGCGCGCAGCGGCTCGTCATGGACCGGGGCGGGGAGATCACCATGGTCGCGGCCGTCACCTCCGACGGGGAGATCGCCGCGTACACCGTGCTGGTGCGGCCCGAGCCGGCCGGCCCGCGCGCGCTCCAGTACGACACCGTCGTCGTCCCCGCCCACCGGGGCCACGGCCTGGGCCGCGCGGTCAAGCTCCGCATGGAGGCGTACGCCGCCGAGCACTGCCCGGGGCTGCGCCGGATCGGGACCACGGTGGCCGACGAGAACACCGCGATGCTGGCCGTGAACGACTCCCTCGGCTACCGCCGCGAACGCGGCGCGGGCCTGTTCCAGCTGAAGCTCTGACCCCGGCCACGCTCAGGCTCTGACCCCGGCCACGCTCAGGCTCTGACCGCGGCCACGGGCAGGCTCCGACCCCGGTCACGCTCAGGCTCCGACCCCGGTCAGGCCCGCTCCCCGGCGGTCTGCTGCGGCGACGACGCGGGGAGCGACGTCTCCGGGGGCGGCGCCGTCCAGGAAGACAGCAGCCGCAGGGCGTCCTCGGAGGGCGAGCCCGGCTCGGCGTGGTAGGTCACCAGGAACTGCGCCGGGTCGTCGGGCAGCGTCAGCGTCTCGAACGCCAGCTCCAGCTCGCCCACCACCGGGTGCCGCAGCCGCTTCACCCCGTGCGTCTTGTCCGCCACCGTGTGCGCCGCCCACAGCCGCCGGAACTCCTCGTTCTTCACCGACAGCTCCCCGACCAGCGCGGAAAGGCGCTCGTCATCGGGGTTCTGGCCCGCGTACAGGCGCAGGTTGCTCACCACCTCGCAGGCCCGGCACTCCCAGTCCGCGTACAGCTCGGCCGTCGCCGGGTCCAGGAACACCAGCCGCACCAGGTTCCGCTCCGCCGCCGGCAGCGCCGCGAAATCCCCGAAGACGGCCGCCGCGAGCCGGTTCCAGCCGATCACGTCCTGCCGCCGCCCCACCAGGTACGCCGGTACGCCCTCCATCGCCGCCAGCAGCGTGCGCAGCTCCGGCCGGACCTGCTGGGGGCGCGCGGGACGGCTGCGCCGACGGGTGCGCGGGCTCGCCAGGTGGTTCAGGTGCGCCGACTCGGTGCCGCTCAGGCGCAGCGCCCGCGCGATGGCGTCCAGCACCTCCGCCGACACGTTCTGGCCGTGTCCCTGCTCCAGGCGCGTGTAGTACGCCACCGACACCCCGG
Source organism: Streptomyces sp. NPDC048352 (assembly GCF_040651895.1). Taxonomy (NCBI): domain Bacteria; kingdom Bacillati; phylum Actinomycetota; class Actinomycetes; order Kitasatosporales; family Streptomycetaceae; genus Streptomyces; species Streptomyces sp. NPDC048352. The sequence continues at coordinate 2,804 of NZ_JBEZKZ010000056.1, read as the reverse complement.
CCAGCTGGGCCAGCTCCTCCCGCCGCAGGCCCGGCACCCGGCGGCGCCGGCCGTGCTCGGGCAGGCCCACGTCCGCGGGACGCAGCCGGGCGCGGCAGCTGCGCAGGAAGTCGCCGAGCTCGGCTCGCTGATCAAGCTGGTCCATAGCGCAAGTATCCCCGGGGTGCGCGCCCGCCGCGGGCCTCAGCCTGACCCCGCCAGGGGTAGGCACGGCAGACCTAGGCTCCACAGGGGGCTGGGTCCGCCGCGCGGGGCGGGGCATCGTGGAGTCATCGCAGCACGGACGCCACGGCCCCGCGCCGGCCACCACGCGGCGCATCCCCGCCCGGCGTCCTCGTCCGAGGAGAGCACCCCATGTCCGTCACCCAGGCAGCCGCCTACGCCGCCCCCGCCCCCAAGGCCCCGCTGGAGCGCACCACGATCGAACGCCGCGCGGTCGGCGAGCACGACGTCCTCATCGACATCAAGTACTGCGGCATCTGCCACTCCGACATCCACCAGGCCCGCGACGGCTGGGGCGAGGGCATCTTCCCGATGGTCCCCGGCCACGAGATCGCCGGTGTCGTCACCGAGGCCGGCTCGGCCGTCACCCGGTTCGCCGTCGGCGACCAGGTCGGCGTCGGCTGCATGGTCGACTCCTGCCGGGAGTGCGAGTACTGCCTGGCCGGGCAGGAGCAGCACTGCGTCAAGGGCATGACCGGCACCTACAACGCCCTCGACAAGAACGGCGAGCCCACGTACGGCGGTTACTCCACGCAGCTCGTCGTCGACGAGAAGTACGCCGTCCGCATCCCCGAGGGCCTGCCCCTCGACGCGGCCGCACCGCTGCTGTGCGCCGGCATCACCCTGTACTCGCCGCTCAAGCACTGGAAGGCGGGCCCGGGCAAGAAGGTCGCCGTCATCGGCCTCGGCGGGCTCGGCCACATGGGCGTCAAGATCGCCGCCGCCCTCGGCGCCGAGGTGACCGTCCTGTCGCAGTCGCTGCGCAAGAAGGAGGACGGCCTGCGGCTGGGCGCCTCCCACTACTACGCGACGAGCGACGAGGCCACCTTCGAGGAGCTGGCCGGCCGCTTCGACCTGATCGTGTCCACCGTGTCGGCGCCGCTGGGCCTGGACCGGTACCTGTCCCTGCTGCGCGTCGGCGGCGCGCTCGTGAACGTCGGCGCCCCCGAGGAGCCGGTCGAGCTCAACCTGTTCTCCGTCATCGGCGGCAACAAGACCCTCGCGGGATCGATGATCGGCGGCATCGCCGAGACGCAGGAGATGCTGGACTTCTGCGCGGAGCACGGCCTGGGCTCGGACATCGAGGTGATCCGCGGCGACCAGATCAACGAGGCCTACGAACGCGTCCTGGCCAGCGACGTCCGCTACCGCTTCGTCATCGACACCTCGACGATCTGACGGCCGGGCAGCCAGCCGCGGTGCCGGTCGCGCAACCGGTCGCGTTCCGCGGGGGTGGCGAGGACGACGTCGGCGCCGCCTTCGTACGGGTAGTGGATGCGGGTGAGGCCGGGGTCGGTGAAGAACACGCCGGGCAGCGCGTCGTCCGCGGCGGCGCGGAGCAGCGGGTCGGCGCAGCCGCGCCGCCAGGGGCGGCGGTCGGCGTGGAAGTACCAGGGGGTCGCGTCGGGGTCGTCGGCGTCGTCCGGGTCGTCCCACGTCATCCACAGGGTGCCCTGCGGGTGGAGGGCGGCGCGGTGGAGGTGGTGCGACCACTGCGTCGGCTCGGCCGGATCGGCCCAGTCGATGGTCACCACGTACACCTCGCCGCCCCCGAACAGCTCGTCGAGGACCGTGTTGTACCGGTCGAGGAGGACGGCGTACTCCGACTCGTCCTCCGGGTAGCGCTTCGACTGCGGCAGGCTGTGGAAGCGCACCCAGCGCTCGTGGTACGCCCTTTTCACGTCCCACGGCAGGAGCGGCCCGGGCGGCTTCGCGGCACGCCAGAGCCGGGTCAGCCGCTCGTGCGCGGGGTCGGCGTCCGGGGTGGTCACTCCGCCGCGGCGATGCCGATCGGGCAGGACACGCCCGTGCCGCCGATGCCGCAGTAGCCGCCGGGGTTCTTGTCCAGGTACTGCTGGTGGTACGGCTCCGCCGGCCAGAAGGGGCGGTCTTCCGCCGGGAGGACGGCGGTGGTGATCTCGCCGTGGCCGGAGGCCGTGAGGACCCGCTGGTAGGCCGCGCGGGAGGCTTCGGCGGCCGCCTGGTGGGCGGGGGAGTGGGTGTAGACGGCCGAGCGGTACTGGGTGCCGACGTCGTTGCCCTGGCGGAAGCCCTGGGTGGGGTCGTGCGACTCCCAGAACAGCTTCAGCAGCGTCTCGTACGCCACCTGCGACGGGTCGAAGACCACGCGGACGACCTCGGTGTGGCCGGTCTGGCCGGAGCACACCTCCTCGTACAGCGGGTTCTCGGTGTAGCCGCCCTGGTAGCCGGCCAGGGTGGTCCACACTCCGGGGGTCTGCCAGAACGTGCGCTCGGCGCCCCAGAAGCAGCCCAGGCCGAAGTCGGCGACCTCCAGGCCCTCCGGGTAGGGGCCGGACAGCGGGTTGCCGAGGACCGTGTGGCGCTCGGGGAGCGAGAACGGCGCTTCGGCGCGGCCCTTGAGGGCCTCCTCGCGGGTGGGGAGCTCGGGCGTGCGGCGGTACGAGAACATGGATCGCCTCCTTGTAGGGGTGTCAACGGACGGGGGCGGGGGGGGGTTGCCCCCCCCCCCCCCCCCCCCCCCCCGGGCCCCCCCCCCGCCCCCCCCCCCCCCCCCCCCGGGGGGACACGGGTGCGCGCCTGCGCGCCCCCCCCGACCGACA
>NZ_JBEZKZ010000055.1:0-47567 GCF_040651895.1 Streptomyces sp. NPDC048352 | reverse complement strand
GGCGGCGGCTCGCGCAGCTTCTGGCGGGCCGGACCGCGGCGGCCGGCGGCAGTGGGCGGCGCGGGGCCGCCCCGGATCTGACGGAGCTGCTCCCGCAGTGGCTGGCCGCGGCCGCGCGGCACGGGTACCGGGCGCCGTCGGCGCTGGTCCCGGCGCTGCTGGACGCGGCCCGCGCCAGGACCGACCTGCGCCCGCAGGCGCTGGCGCTGGCGGGGGCGCGGGGGCTGTGGCTGGCCCGGCTGAATCCGGAGTGGCGGTTCGCCCTGCGCGGCGCGGCGGGCGGTGCCGGGGAGCTGCCCGACCCGGCGGACGGGGAGGCGGTGGCCCGGCTCTGGGAGGAGGGGCTGTTCGCGGAGCGGGTCGCCCTGCTCGGCGCCGTACGGGCCCACGAGCCGGCGGCGGCGCCCCTGCTGCTGGCCACGACCTGGGCCACGGAGCGGGCTGAGGACCGGCTGATGTTCCTCGACTCGCTGCGGGCGGGGCTGTCCGAGGAGGACGAGCCCTTCCTGGAGGCGGCACTGGGCGACCGCAGCCGCAACGTCCGGGCGACGGCCGCCGAACTGCTGTCCGCGCTGCCCGGCTCGGCCCTGGCCGCGCGGATGGCGGAGCGGGCGCTGGCCTGCGTGGGCCCGGAGGCGGTGATGCCCCCGGCGGAGTGCGACGCGGGGATGCTGCGCGACGGGGTGGTCAAGCGGCCGCCGGCCGGGCGCGGGGAGCGGGCGTGGTGGCTCGGCCAGCTGGTGGAGGCGGCGCCGCTGTCCTGCTGGCGGGAGCGGTTCGGGGGGCTCGGTCCGGCGGAGATCGTGGCGCTGCCGGTGGCCGAGGGCTGGGCGGAGGAGATCCACGCGGCCTGGTGCCGGGCGGCGGTGCGCCAGCGCGACCCGCAGTGGGCGAAGGCCCTCCTGGGGCCGGCGTCCGCCCCGCCCGCGGCCGGTCCCGGCACGGCTTCGCTGGCCGAGCGGGCGAAGCTGCTGGAGACGCTGCCGGAGGAGGAACGGGCCGAATGGGTGGCCCGGTTCGTACGCGCCCACGGGCTCTCGGAGGCGTTCCAGCTGCTCGGCGTGTGCCTGGTGCCCTGGGCGGGGGCGCTGGGCCGGGCGGTGGTGGACGCGCTGGACGCCGCGCGCGAGGCGGGCAGCTACCCGTGGAGCTTCAGCGGGGTGATGGGCCTCGCGGAGCGGTGCCTGGACCCGGCGGAGGCGGACCGGCTGGAGGCCATGACGGCCGTCGCGCAGGACCCGCCGGAGGCCTCGCCGGGAGCCGCCGCCTACTGGGCGGAGGCCTTCCAGCGCCTGGTGGCCACCCTTCGCCTACGCGCGGCCATGCTCGCCGAACTGGCCCCGGCCGCCGCCTGATCCCCGGCTGGGGCGGGCACCGGAAGCGGCGCCGACGGCGGACAGCGCCCCGGCGCACGGGCTCGGCCCGAGCGTGCCCGGGCCCAGGCCCGGTGCGCCCGGCCCGGATGCGCCCGGCCCGGATGCGTCCGGGCCGGTGGCCCGCCGGCCCGGGAGGGAGGCGTCAGGCCTGGCGGACGTTGGCGTTGACCCAGTCCACGATGGAGGTGGTGGTGGCGCCGGGCGTGAAGATCGCGGCAACGCCCTTGGCCTTGAGGGGGGCGATGTCGTCCTCCGGGATGATCCCGCCGCCGAACACCTTGATGTCCTCCGCGTCGCGCTCCTTGAGGAGTTCGAGGACGCGGACGAACAGCGTGTTGTGCGCCCCGGAGAGGATGGAGAGGCCGATGGCGTCCGCGTCCTCCTGGATGGCGGTGTCCACGATCTGCTCGGGGGTCTGGTGGAGGCCGGTGTAGATGACCTCCATACCGGCGTCCCGCAGCGCACGCGCGATCACCTTGGCGCCGCGGTCGTGGCCGTCGAGACCCGGCTTGGCCACCACCACACGGATCGGACCGGTCACACCCATCGCACTGCCTCCCGAGTGAACGAACGTTAAGTACAGCATTGCGCACCGCACCGTTTCACGGTCAACGGGGAGGGGGAAATCACACGTGGGACGCCGTTGATTCATCACCGCCCCGTCGCCCCGCCACCGCGCCGACAGCCGCGCGGCACGGTGGCGGGGCCGCGTCGGCAGCACGGGCCCGCACCCGAGAGGTCCAGGGGGAGGCCGTCCATGGGGCTGACGATCGCACCGCTGCCCGTGCCGCGGACGGGCGCCGCCCTGCGGGCCGCGGTCCTGGAGGTGGCGGTGCTCGCCGGGCACCTCCTCCTCTACCCCACCGGGATCCTGGAGGAACGGCTCGCCGACCAGCCCGCCGGCCAGGCCGCCGCCCGGTCCGCCGGGCAGCCGCCGCCCGTCCTCCTCCTGCACGGCTTCACCGACAACCGCTCGGTCTTCGTCCTGCTGCGCCGCGCCCTCGGCGCCGGCGGCCGGCGGCGGGTGGAGACGTACAACCACTCCCCCTTCACCCGGGACCTGCGGGTGACCGCCCGCCACCTCGCCCGGCGCGTCGAGGAACTGTGCGAGCGCAGCGGCCAGGACCGGGTGGACCTCGTGGGCCACAGCCTCGGCGGGCTGGTCGCGCGGTACTACGTCCAGCGGCTCGGCGGTGACGCGCGGGTGCGGACGCTGGTCACCCTGGGCACCCCGCACGGCGGCACCCGGGTCGCCCCCTTCATGGACGCGCACCCCCTGGTCCGCCAGATGCGCCCGGACTCCGAGGTGATGACCGAGCTGCGCGCGCCCGCGCCCGGCTGCCTGACCCGGTTCGTGGCGTTCTGGAGCGAGTTCGACGCGCTGATGGCGCCCACCGGAACGGCCCGGGTCCAGCACCCCGACCTGGACGCGACGAACGTGCAGGTCACCGGGATCGGCCACCTCGCCCTCCCCGTCCATCCCGCCGTCATCACCGCTGTCCGGCGCGCCCTCGACGGCCCGGTCCGCGCAGCGGACGGCACGCCCCGCACCACGGAGGCCGCCCGCGCCACGGGAACCGAGGGCCACAGCCAGGTCGTCTGACCGGGACCAGGACCAGGACCGGAGCCGCATCAGGAGCCGCATCAGGGGCCGGAACAGGCCCCGTGGCCGGGAAGTCCTACAACACCGGTGGACCCACAGTCGAACGAATTTCGAACTCAAGGCCAAGGCTCGGTCTTTCAGCGACCGAAAGACAGCCGAATGCCCGGTTCCGCTGAGGACGAAACCCCCGGAAGATTGTCGTGACGAGTAACCGCCGGGTACAGTCACGCCACTGCTCTCCTCCGGTGAACCTTGAGTTCCCCGGCCACCCAGGCCCCCACTGCCGAGGCGAAAGAGAAGTTGGTGAACGACCGCCCGACGTCGGGCCAGTACCCCGATTCGGGGTACGACGGCCTTTCCACCACCACTTTCGCTGGTGACCAGACCTATGCGTCCTATGAAACGCAGGGCCAGGGATATCAGTACGTCACCGACTACGCCGCTTCCGGCAGTTACGGAACGTACGACGCGTACGGGGCCTACCAGTCCGCCGCCGACACCGGCGCGTACGACACCACCGCCTGGACCGCGCCGGAGAGTTACCTCTCGAGCGTCCCGGCGCAGAGCGCCCCCGCGGACACCACCGGCCAGTACGACGCGAGCGCCTGGAACGCGGCGGCCGCCGAGTACCAGCCGAACTCCTACGGCTACGACGCCACCGCGACGGAGCAGACCGGCCACTGGACCCTCCCCGGCTACGGGCAGGACACCGGCAGCTACGACGCCACCGCCTGGAACGGGGGCGCGGCCGACGGGGCCACGGCCGCCGGTTACGAAGCCACCACCGTCGTCCCCGCGTACACGGGAACCCCCGACGCCGAAGCCGACGGCTACCCGGACGCCGATCCGTACGCCGACGACGAGACCTCCGTCTTCGAGCCCGTGGCCGTCGACGCCGAGGACGAGCCCGGCTCGCCGGACGGCCTCGTGCACGACCTGCCCACGCAGGCCGTACCCGTCACCCCGGCGGCGACCACCCCCCGCGCCGGGCGCCGGGCCACCGGCAGGGGCAACGCGGCCAAGGGCGGCGGCGGCAGCGCCGCCGGCAGCCGTCGGCGCAGCCCGGCCAAGCGGTCCGCCCTGCTGACGGTGGCCGTGCCGTCCGCCTGCGTGATGGGCGTCGCGGGTGTGGCCGCCGCCTCCGTCGGCGGGCTCACCGGCGCCGACAAGCCGGCCGAGGAAACCACCACGATGGCCGCCCCCGACCCGGCCTCCGTGCGGCCGGTCGAGGCCAACAACAAGCTCGACACGCAGCTCGCGGCGCTCAGCGCCGACGCGGGCGACTTCGCCGACCGCGCGAGCCGCACGCAGGAGCGCCTCGACCTCAAGCAGCGCCAGGAAGAAGAGAAGAAGAAGCGGGCCGAGGAGGCCGCGGCCAAGGAAGCGGCCCGCCCCAAGTTCTCGGTCCCCGTCGCGCAGCGCGGCCTGAGCGCCAGCTTCGGTCAGGCCGGCGGCATGTGGATGTCGGTGCACACCGGCATCGACTTCCCCGTCTCCTACGGCACCCCGGTCATGGCCGCCACCGACGGCACCGTGCGCACCCAGTGGAACAGCGCCTACGGCAACATGGCCATAGTGACCTCCCCGGACGGCACCGAGACCTGGTACTGCCACCTCGGCAGCACCAAGATCCGGTCCGGCAAGGTCAAGGCGGGCGACGTCATCGCGTACTCCGGCAACTCCGGCAACTCCACCGGCCCGCACCTCCACTTCGAGGTACGGCCCGGCGGCGGCTCCGCGGTCGACCCCCTGTCGTGGCTGCGCAGCCACGGCCTGGACCCGACGTAGCCCCCTGAGGGGCCCTGGCCCGGGCCCCCGGCGCAGGACGCCCGAGAGGCGCAGGACCCCCGAGAGGCGCAGGACGCCCGAGAGGCCCTACAGCTTCTGCACCGGCGCGTAGCGCAGCAGCAGCCGCTTCGGCTTGGCGTCCCCGAAGTCCACGGTGGCCTGCGCCTCCGCGCCGGCCCCCTGGACCTCCATGACCGTCCCCAGCCCGAACTGGTCGTGCGTGACCCGGTCCCCGACGGACAGGGCGACGACCGGCTTGTCGGCGGCCCGGCGCGTGGCGAACCCGGACGGGCCCGACTTCGTGCGCGACGACGACAGGAACGCCTCGGGCGAGGTCCCGAAGGCGGCCTTCCCGGAGGACGAGCCGTACCCGGAACCGCGCACCGGCCCCGCCGGCTTCTGCGCGGCGCCCGTGCGCTTCCACTGGAGGTACTCGGCCGGGATCTCCTCGAGGAACCGCGACGGCGGGTTGTACGAGGGCGTCCCCCACGCGCTGCGCATGCTGGAGCGGGTCAGGTACAGCCGCTCGCGGGCCCGGGTGATGCCCACGTAGGCGAGGCGGCGCTCCTCCTCCAGCTCCTTGGTCTGGCCCAGCGCGCGCATGTGCGGGAAGACCCCGTCCTCCATGCCGGTCAGGAAGACCACCGGGAACTCCAGGCCCTTCGCGGTGTGCAGGGTCATCAGCGTGATGACGCCGCTGCCGTCGGTGTCCTCGTCCGGGATCTGGTCGGAGTCGGCGACGAGGGCGACCTGCTCCAGGAACTCGGCCAGCGTCCCCGGGTTGTTCTCCTCGCGGCCCTGCTCGAATTCCAGGGCCACGGCCGCGAGCTCCTGGAGGTTCTCGATCCGGGTCTCGTCCTGCGGGTCCGTGGAGGCCTGGAGTTCGGCGAGGTATCCGGTGCGCTCCAGCACCGCCTCCAGCACCACGGCCGGGCCGGCGCCGGAGTCGGCGATCGTGCGCAGCTCCTCCATCAGCACGTTGAACCGCTTGACGGCGTTGGTCGAGCGCGCGGCCATCCCGAAGGCCTCGTCCACGCGCCGCAGCGCCTGGGGGAAGGTGATCTTCTCGCGCAGCGCGAGGGCGTCGATCATCGCCTCGGCGCGCTCGCCGATCCCCCGCTTGGGGACGTTGAGGATCCGGCGGAGGGGGACGTTGTCCTCGGGGTTGGCCAGGACGCGCAGGTAGGCCAGGACGTCCCGGACCTCCTTGCGCTCGTAGAAGCGGACGCCGCCGACGACCTTGTAGGGCAGCCCGACGCGGATGAAGATCTCCTCGAAGACGCGCGACTGGGCGTTGGTCCGGTAGAAGATCGCGACGTCGCCGGCCTTGGCCTCGCCCGCGTCCGTGAGCCGGTCGATCTCGTCGGCGACGAACTGGGCCTCGTCGTGCTCGGTGTCCGCGACGTAGCCGGTGATCACGGCGCCCGTGCCGGCCTGGGTCCACAGGTTCTTGGCGCGGCGGTTCTCGTTGCGCTCGATGACCGCGTTGGCGGCCGACAGGATCGTCTGGGTGGAGCGGTAGTTCTGCTCCAGCAGGATCGTCGTCGCGTCCTTGTAGTCCTCCTCGAACTGGAGGATGTTGCGGATCGTCGCGCCGCGGAAGGCGTAGATCGACTGGTCGGCGTCACCCACCACGCACAGTTCGGCGGGCGGCAGGTCCGGGTAGCCGGGGCCGACCAGCTCGCGCACCAGCGTGTACTGGGCGTGGTTGGTGTCCTGGTACTCGTCGACCAGGACGTGCCGGAAGCGGCGCCGGTAGTGCTCGGCGACGTCCGGGAAGGCCTGGAGGAGGTGGACGGTGGTCATGATGATGTCGTCGAAGTCGAGCGCGTTGGCCTCGCGCAGCCGCCCCTGGTACATCGCGTACGCCTGGGCCAGCGTCTTCTCGAACCCGTCGGCGGCCTGCGCGGCGAAGGCGTCCTCGTCGATCAGCTCGTTCTTCAGGTTCGAGATCTTGGCGTTGAAGGACTTGGGCGGGAACTTCTTCGGGTCCAGGTCCAGGTCGCGGCAGACGAGCGCCATCAGGCGCTTCGAGTCGGCCGCGTCGTAGATCGAGAACGACGAGGTGAAGCCGAGCCGCTTCGACTCGCGGCGCAGGATGCGGACGCAGGCGCTGTGGAAGGTGGAGACCCACATGGCGTTCGCGCGGGGGCCGACCAGGCTCTCGACGCGTTCCTTCATCTCACCGGCGGCCTTGTTGGTGAAGGTGATCGCCAGGATCTGGCCGGGGTGGACGTTCCGCGCGGACAGCAGGTGGCCGATGCGGTGGGTGAGCACCCGGGTCTTGCCGGAGCCGGCGCCGGCCACGATGAGCAGCGGCGAGCCCGCGTGCACCACGGCCGCGGCCTGCTGCTCGTTGAGCCCGTCCAGGAGCGTCGCCGGGTCGATGACGGGGCGCGGGGCGCCGTCCCGGTAGTACGCGTCCCCGCTCATGGGCACGTCGAAGGCGCCCCCGAAGAGGTCGTCCGCGCCGGGCTCCGGCTCGGCGTGCTCCTCGGGCGGCGGCGGGACCTCGTCGGAGGGGGTGAGGTCGGCCAGGAAGCTGTCGTCAAAGAGGCTGCTCATCGCCTTCCGAGTCTAGGGGGCGGGACCGACAGCCGGTCCCGCCCCCGGAAAATCCGCGGGAAACCGGTGCCCGTACGCTCGTCGGCATGACCGTTCTCACCCACATCTTCGTCGGCCTGCACATCATCGGCATCGCCTCGCTCCTGGGCGGTTTCCTGACCCAGATGAAGGCGATGGGCGCGGGCACGGCGCGTTTCGTGCCCGCGATGCTGCACGGCGCGCTGACCATGCTCGTCACCGGTGTGCTGCTGGTGGGCTTCAGGGAGATGGGCGACGGCGCGCCCCTGAACCACGTCAAGATAGGCGTGAAGCTGGCGGTCCTGTTCGTGGTCCTGGCGCTCGTCTACGTCAAGCGCGACGAGGAGCACGTCGAGAAGGGCGTCTTCGCGACGGTCGGCGGGCTGACCGTGGCCAACATCTTCATCGCCGTCCTCTGGCACTGAACCGTCGCGTCGTCCGGCAATGATTCCTCGCCTCCTCCGGCACCGACCGGTCAGCCGAGACCAACCCCGGTCGGACACGGCCAGTTCCGATCATCTCGTCATCTGACCGTTACCTTCCGGTCTAGCGTCCTCCCCGCAAAGACCTACGGGACGAGCGGAAGGACGTGAGGCCCCCGTGGCCAGTCATCGAAAGCCCAGGCAGCGCCCGCTCTCCGGCGGCACCGTACGCACCGCCGCCACCCTCGCCCTCGCGGGCGCTGCCACCGCCACCGCCTTCGAAGGCACCTCGCACGCCGAGCCGCAGCTCACCCCCGCCCAGGTCAAGACGGAGGTCGACCGGCTCTACGGGGAGGCCGAGGCGGCGACCGAGCGCTACAACGGGGCGAAGGCCGAATCGGACGAGGCCGAGCGGGCGCTGACCGGCCTGCGCGAGGAGGCCGCCCGCAAGCAGGACCGGCTGAACACGGCCCGCAGCGCGCTCGGCGCGCTCGCCGCCTCCCAGTACCGCAGCGGCGGCCTGGGCCCGGCCCTCCAGCTGGCCATGGCCTCCGACCCGCAGGACTACCTGGACCGGGCCGGCATGCTCACCCGGGCCGGGGACCGCACCGCCGCCGAGGTGGCCTCCGTCAAGCGCGGGCTCGACGAGGTCGGGCAGCTGCGCGACCAGGCCGCCGGCCGGCTCGCGGACCTGCGCGCCCGCCGGCAGGAGCTGGCCGGGCACAAGGCCGTCATCGAGGGCAAGCTCACCACCGCCCGGCAGCTGCTCGCCCGGCTCACCGCCGAGGAGCGGGCGGCGTACGAGGCCCGGCCGGGCGCCGCCGGCGCCGCCGCCCCCGCGGCCGCCCACGGCACCCCGCCTCCCCCCGCCGACGGCTCCCGCGCCGCCCGCGCGGTGGCCTTCGCTTACGGGGCGATCGGCAAGCCGTACGTCTGGGGCGCGACGGGACCGGGCGCGTACGACTGCTCGGGCCTGACCCAGGCGGCGTGGCGCGCGGCCGGGGTGTCCCTGCCCCGCACCACCTACACCCAGATCAACGCGGGCCGGCGGGTCTCCCGGGACCAGCTCGCCCCCGGGGACCTGGTCTTCTTCTACTCCGGGGTCACCCACGTCGGCATGTACGTCGGCAACGGCCAGATGGTCCACGCCCCGCGCCCCGGCTCCACGGTCCGGCTGGCGCCCGTCGACTCCATGCCCTGGGCCGGCGCGTCCCGTCCCGCGTAGGGCCGCGCCCCGCTACGGCGTCTTGACCTGCCGGCTCAGCCACCCGAACGTCTGCGGCAGCTGCTTGGACCACGCGTCGAGGTTGTGGCCGCCGGTGACCTTCTCCGCGTGCACGGTGGTCGGGCTCTTCGCGAGCCCCTGGAGGTCCGTGCCCGACAGGTACCCGTCCTGCTCGGCGCCCGACATCCACAGCGCGACCGCCGGCGGCGCGGGCTGGGCCTGGAGCAGCGCCTTCAGGTTGTGGGTGCGGCGCAGCTCCGGGTCCTGGGCGACCAGCGAGCTGGGCTCCTGGCCGGGGTCGTTGTAGCCGGACAGGGAGACGGCCGCGCCGTAGCGGTCGGGGTGCAGGATCGCCAGCTTGGCGGCGCAGTACGCGCCGGCCGAGTACCCGGCCACGCCCCAGGTGCGGGGGTCGTCGGAGGCGCGGAAGTTGTCGGTGACCATCTTGCGGACGTCGACGCTGAACCAGCTGTCGGCGTTGACCTTGCCGGGGATGTTCGCGCAGCCGGTGTCGCCGTTGCCCAGGAGCATCGCGCGCGGGGAGACCAGGATGAAGGGCTGCACCTTGCCCTCCCTCATCAGGGGCTCCAGCACCTCGTGCGCCTTGAGCCCCTGGAACCAGGACTTGCCCGTGCCGGGGATGCCCGGGATCAGCTCGACCACCGGGAACTTCCTGTCCTTGTGGGCGGGGTCGTCGTACTGCGGCGGCAGCCACACCATGACGTCGCCCTTGACCCCGGAGATCTTGCCGTCGAGCTCGGTCTTCTTCACCCGCCCGCCGAGTCCCTCGACGGGCACGAACTCCTGGCGGACCTTCGGCTCCTGCCTGACCTGCTCGGCCTTCTTGCCGCCGAGCCCGTCCGGGCCGAGGTCGGGGGCGGCCTGCACGTACTTCCCTGTGCCCATCAGGTCGCCCCAGGAGACGTAGAAGTTCATCTCCCGGTTGAGCGCGAGGAAGACCAGGGCGACGGCGGTGGCCTGGGCGAACACCACCATCAGCCCGCGGGTGGCGACGCGTGCGGCGGCCGGGCCGCGCACCTTGCTCCACACGGCCAGCGGCAGGACGACGGCGGTCACGGTCAGGACGACCGCCGTCGCGAAGAGGGGGGTCCCGGTCAGGCTCATCACGCCACCCAAGAGTCGGGTGCGCCACCCTCCGGTTGCCCTGCCGACCTGCGGCGTGGATCACACCGGTCCGGGCCGGAGAGCACCGGACCGGGCCGGAGAGCACGCGACCGGTCCGGGCCGGGATCCCGTCAGACCAGCCGGCGGGCCGTCGCCCAGCGGGTCAGCTCGTGGCGGTTGGAGAGCTGGAGCTTCCTGAGCACCGCCGAGACGTGCGACTCGACCGTCTTGACCGAGATGAACAGCTGCTTGGCGATCTCCTTGTACGCGTACCCGCGCGCGATCAGCCGCAGCACCTCGCGCTCGCGCTGGGTGAGCCGGTCCAGGTCCTCGTCCACCGGCGGGGCGTCCGTCGAGGCGAACGCGTCCAGGACGAAGCCGGCCAGGCGGGGGGAGAACACCGCGTCCCCGTCCTGGACCCGGAAGACCGAGTCCACCAGGTCGGCGCCGGTGATGGTCTTGGTGACGTAGCCGCGGGCACCGCCGCGGATGACCCCGATGACGTCCTCGGCGGCGTCCGACACCGACAGCGCCAGGAAGCGCACCGGGTTCTCGGCGGCCGCCATCAGCGGGGCACAGCGCCGCAGCACCTCGACGCCGCCGCCGCCGGGCAGGTGCACGTCGAGGAGGACCACCTCGGGCCGGGTGGCGGTGATGACGGTGACGGCCTGGTCCACGTCGGCGGCCTCGCCGACGACCTCGACCCCGGTCCGGACGGTGTCGCCGATCTCGGCCTGGACGCCGGTGCGGAACATCCGGTGGTCGTCGACGAGCACCACCCGCGCCCTCCTGGTCTCGCCGCCGGTGGTCGCGTTGTTGTCCTCGGTCATGCTGCCTTCGCCGCCCTCTCCATCTCCAGCTCGACTACCGTGCCGCCGTCGGGCGCCGACCGCAGCACCGCGGTCCCCCCGTTGCGCTGCATCCGGCCGATGATCGATTCTCGTACGCCCATGCGGTCGTCCGGTACCGCTTCCATGTCGAAGCCCGGTCCGCGGTCCCGTACGGACACGAACACGGTCTGGCCCTCGACCTCGGCGTACACCTGGACGGCGCCGCCCTCGCCACCGTACTTGGCGGCGTTGACCATGGCTTCGCGCGCGGCCTGGACCTGGGCGCCCAGCCGCTCGTCGAGCGGGCAGTCGCCGACGACGACCACCTCGATCGGGACGCCGTGGTGGTCCTCGACGTCGGCGGCGGTCTTCTTCACGGCCTCGGCGAGCGTGGCCGGCTCCTCGGCCTCGTCCTTGCCGGTGCCCTCCGGCTTGTAGAGCCAGTTGCGCAGCTCCCGCTCCTGGGCCCGCGCGAGGCGGCGCACCTCCCCCGCGTCCTCGGCGTTGCGCTGGATCAGGGTGAGGGTGTGCAGCACCGAGTCGTGGACGTGCGCGGCGACCTCGGCGCGCTCCTGGGCGCGGATGCGCATCAGGCGCTCCTCGGAGAGGTCCTGGGTCATGCGGATCAGCCAGGGCCCGGCCAGCAGGGCTATGCCGACGAGGACGGCGAGGACGGCGGTGAGCAGGTTGCCGAGCTGGGCCGCGGAGCCGCGTACGACGATGAACACGGTCAGGCCCACCCCGACCAGCAGCACCCCGGCGAGGGCGCGGGCGGCCTGGAGGAGGCGCCGCTGGCGTCCGGCGGCTGCGCTCCAGTGGGCGCGCCGTGCGTTGTCGGCCTGGCGCCACACGAGGACGACGCCGGCGCCGACCAGCAGCGTGGGCCAGACGTAGCGGCCGCTCGCGCCGCCGACGCGCAGCTGGGAGACGAAGATGCCCACCCCGACGGCGAGCGCGATCAGCCCGGAGACCGCTCCCTTGTCGGGTTTGCGCAGCCGGCGGGTGCCGTCGCCGAGGGTCTCGAAGAAGGAGTGGTGCCCGGTCTTGCCGCCCTGGCCGAGCGGTACGAACACCCAGAACGCCGCGTAGAGCAGTACGCCGAGCCCGTCCCCGAACATGAACATGCCGAGGAAGGCGAGCCGGACCCAGAGCACGGGCAGCCCGAGGTGCCCGGCGAGACCGCGCGCGACACCGCCGAGCATCCGGCCGTCGGCGCTGCGGTAGAGCTTGCGCTGCGGGACGTCTTCCGGTTCGGCTGGGTGCGGGACGCGTGGGGCGGCGGCTACGGGCATGTCACCAAGGGTCACACGCACGGGCGCGGCCGGGCATCAGGGCGTCCCCCCAGTTCGGTAGGGGGGATATCAGGGTTGCGCCAGGGTCGGGCCCGGTGCCGGCGGCCCGCGCCGCCCGTCACCATGGACGCATGACCGACGTTCACGACGCCCCGCCCGAGGATCCGGGGGCACCCCCGCCGGCGGAGCGGCCGCTCCTGCGCCGCAGCAGGCGCGACAAGGTCCTCGCGGGCGTCTGCGGCGGCCTCGGCCGCTACTTCGACCTGGACCCGGTGGTGTTCCGGATCGTGCTCGGGGTGCTCGCCGTCACCGGCGGCGTCGGCCTGATCTTCTACGGTTTCGCGTGGCTGCTGCTCCCCCTGGAGGGCGAGGAGGACAGCGAGGGCAAGCGGCTGCTGACCGGCCGGGTCGAGGGCGCCACCCTGGCCGCCGTGTTCAGCGCCCTGGTGGGCTGCGCGCTGTTCCTGTCGATGGTGGACAACGGGGTGATGGGGGCCTTCTCCGTCCTGGTCGTCCTGGCGCTCGGCGGGGCCTCCCACTGGGCCCGGCGCCACCGCGGCACCGCCGTCCCGGAGGCGCAGGCGCCCGCCGCGCACCGGCCGGCGCCGCCCGAGACGCTGGCGCCGCCGGTGCCCGGCAGCCCCTCCTGGTGGCGGGACCCGCTGGTCAAGGACGGCACCACCGGCCCGGTCGGCTCCTCCGGCTACCTGTGGGGCCCGGACGACGGCGACCCCGGCCCGGCGGGGCCGGACACCGCTCCGGCGCAGCCCCGGGCCGGCGCGCCCGCGCGGGCGGGCGGGGGCATCGGCGGCCGGGTGTTCGTGCTGGCCCTGCTGGCGGGAGCGGCCGGCACCGCCTCCGTGTGGGAGGGCAGCACGCTCGGGCACGCCCTCCAGGTGGGCCTGGCGTCCGCGCTCGCCGTCTTCGGGCTGGGTCTGGCGGTCAGCTCCGTCAAGGGCCGCACCGGCTTCGGCACGGTCCTGCTCGGCCTGATCACCGCCGGGCTGCTCGCGGGGGCGGTCGCCCTGCCGCGCGAGATCGGCACCGACTGGCGGGACGTGGCCTGGCGCCCGGCGGCGGTGGCCGACGTCCGGCCCGCGTACCGGGCGGGGACGGGGCTGGCGACCTTGGACCTGAGCCGCCTGGACGTGCCCAGGGGCGCCACCGTGTCCGTACGGGCCTCCATCGAGGCGGGCCGGCTGAAGGTGGTCCTCCCCCGCGAGGTCACCGCGAAGACCGACCTGTCCGTCCGGCTCGGCGACATCCAGCTGCCCGGTGACGGCGGCCCGGACATACGCGTCAGGAGCGAAGGGGAGACCCGCCGGGTGACCCTGCCCCCCGCCGCCGGCACCGAGGCCGGCGGGACGATCGAGCTGCGCCTGGACGCGGGCGTGGGACAGCTGGAGGTGGCCCGTGCCTCGTCATGAGTTCCAGCCGGGACGGCTGCTGGCGGGGCTGGTCCTGACCGCCGCGGGCGTGCTCTACCTGCTCGACGCGGCCGGCGAGACGGACGTGCCGTGGTTCCTGGTGGTGCCGCTCGCTCTGGGCGGGCTGACGCTGGCCGCCCTGGTCGGGGTGGTCACGTACGCCGTGCGCCGGGATCAGCGCGACCGGACCCTCGAGTCGAACGACCAGTAGGGCGCCCCCGCGAGGACCAGCGGGGTCCAGGCCATCAGGTAGGCCAGGTCGTTGCCGTAGTAGTACGGGGTCACCGCCCAGGAGACGGTGAGCCACAGGCTGAGCGAGATCAGCAGTCCGCCGGCGGCGGCGACCCGGGTCAGCACCCCGGCGAGCACGCCGAGGCCCACGAGGAGTTCCCCGATGGCGATGGCGGCGCCGAAGCCGACGGGGGCCTTCAGGGCCAGGTCCACCAGGGCCGGGACCGCGGAGGTGTCGCGCACCCCGCGCATCAGCTCGCCGATGGAGCCGCTGCCGGTCTCGGCGAGGAAGCCGGCGGCCGTCAGTTTGTCGACGCCTGCGTAGACGAAGGTCACGCCGAGGAAGATCCTCAGCGGGAGGAGCGCGTAGCGGGTGGCCCGCTCCTTGAGCGGGGTGGTCCGCTGCCCGGATGGGGCGTCAGTTCGGGTCACGCCCCCATGTCTACCCGCTTCACTCGGCCACGTCGACGACGCAGCGGTTGGATTCCACTCCCGCGGCCGTGACGACCTGGATGTCCACGCGGCCCGGTTCCACTTCCGCGGGCACGGGGACGGTGAGCACCGAGTCGGAGGGGTTGGTGAACCCGCCGGCCACCGGGACCAGCGGCACGTGCACGTGGACCGCCCCGATCCGCACCACCAGCCGGGCGAGCATCTCCGGCGTCTGCGCCCCGGGCGGCACGAAGCCGACGCCCCGGATCTCGATGTCGTCGCCGGGCCGGACGGCCGCGTCCAGGTCCCCCGGCTCGCGCCTGCGGACCACCGACAGCACGAGCGGGCGGCTCCCCTCCGCGTACTTCGCCGCGAGGTACACGGCCGCCGACAGCGCCACCAGCATGGCCAGCGCCCACGGGAGCTGGGGCAGCCGGTCGGGGAACCGGGCCAGCGACACCGCCGCGTAGGCGAGCACCACGGTGGAGACGAGCACGTACTGCGCGTCGGGGAAACTGCCGCGGCCGTCGTCGTCCGTCAGCAGGTCCACCCCGCGCGGCCGGTCCGCCGGCAGCTTCTGCAGCCGCTGCCGCATGATCCGTACGGAGACCACCCGGCGCACCAGCACCGCCACCGCCGAGGTCAGCGCGACCACCGCCAGCAGCGGCAGCGCCCGGCCCAGCGCGAACCCCTGGTACAGGGCCTGGCGCTCGGGGCCGGGCGAGGAGGCGGCCAGCCGCAGCGCGGGCAGCAGCGCCGCGAACGCGGTCAGCACCAGCCAGGCGCTCGGCACCGCCTTCGAGGTGGACAGCCGGTTGTCCTCCCCCACGATCGGGGCCAGCAGGCCGCCGCGCACCGACTGGGCCCGGGCGGCGGCCGTGAGCAGCCCGGCCAGCACCAGCGCGGCCAGCAGCCCGGCGGTGCGGGCGGTGGACCAGCCGGTGCCGACCGCGGTGCCGACCTGCACCAGCAGCAGGACCCCGGCGGCGATCCACAGGGCGAGCACGGCCCGCCGCGAGAACAGGTACAGCCAGGAGTTGCCGGCCTCCCGGCCCCGGTCGGCGACCGTGCGGGCGGACAGGGCCAGCTCGTCGGACACCCACTGGCGGGAGGCGCCGAGGGAGTGGGCGACCGCGGCCGGCACCCCCTGCCCGGCGGCGAACTCGTCCCGTCTCTCGAGGAAGGCGGCGACCGCTCTGCGGTGCCCCTCCCGTGCGCAGTCGTCGCAGGCGCAGACGGCGGTATGGGAACTCCGGGACATCTCTTGGACAGCCACGTGCGTGCCGCCTCTCTGAACTACGGTGCGATGCCAGCGAATTGTGCACCACTGCGGCAGTGCTCCGGATTGCGCACGATGTCAGAGCAGGTGATTAACGGTTCATGATGTTGACGCCACCGTCCGCGACCGTCTGCCACAGCGGCTGGTAGCTCACCCACGCGGCGAGATCACCGCCGAACCGCTCGCGCGTGGCCACGGCTGCGCGGTGGCCGACGGTCACCGGCTTCCCGGCCGTCCGGGCGATCAGCTGCACCTGCGCGGCCCGCTCCGCGGCGATGAACCACCAGACGGCCGCGTCGACCGAGCCGCCGACCGTCAGCAGTCCCTGGTTGCGCAGGATCAGCGCCTTGTACGGGCCGACGGCGCGGGCGATCCGGGCGGGGTCCGCCGCGCCGTCCCCGGGGTACTCGTCCAGCAGCGCGTGGTCCTCGTAGAAGGCGCAGGCCTCCTGCGTGACCGGGGCCAACAGCTCGCCGAGGCAGGCCAGCGCCCTGCCGTACGGGGCCTGCGTACGGACCACCGCGACCGCCTCGGGCCGGGCCCGGTGCACGGCGGCGTGCACCGCGAAGGCCAGCTCGTTGACCCGCCGCGCGCCCTCCAGCACCCGCCCGTCGCCGTCGGCCAGCAGCAGGTCCCCCGGGCGCAGCCCCGCGAAGGCCCGGCCGAAGGGGTTCACCCAGTAGCAGTCCTCGTACTCGGGATCCCGTGCGGTGACGTGCCCCGAGACCCCGTCCTCGTACCCGAGGCGCCCCAGCAGCCGCAGCGCCCCGGCGAGCCGCTCCTTGCGGTACGCGCGCTCCTCGGCCGGGTCGGCGTGGACGGGCGGCATCTCGAAGGCCAGCCGGTCCACCGGCACGGGTACGGGCTGATCCGGCATGCGCCCTCCTCAGGCTCCTGCGGCGTGCGCGGCGCAAGGTACCGGCGCGGCCGTCAAGTGGCCAGGGGAAAGGCGGAAGCCGCCGCCCCCACGGAGGGGGGCGGCGGCTTCCGTCAGGCAGCGGTGGGGACTACTCCCACTCGATGGTGCCCGGGGGCTTGCTCGTGCAGTCCAGCACCACGCGGTTCACGTCCGGCACCTCGTTGGTGATCCGGGTGGAGATCCGCGCGAGCACCTCGTACGGCATGCGCGTCCAGTCCGCGGTCATCGCGTCCTCCGAGGAGACGGGGCGCAGCACGATGGGGTGGCCGTAGGTGCGGCCGTCGCCCTGCACGCCCACGCTGCGGACGTCCGCGAGCAGCACGACCGGGCACTGCCAGATCTCCCGGTCGAGGCCAGCGGCGGTGAGCTCGTGGCGGGCGATGGCGTCGGCCTCGCGCAGCAGGTCCAGCCGCTCCTTGGTGACCTCGCCGACGATGCGGATGCCCAGGCCGGGGCCGGGGAAGGGCTGGCGCTGGACGATCTCCTCGGGCAGGCCGAGCTCCTGGCCGACCATCCGGACCTCGTCCTTGAACAGCTGGCGCAGCGGCTCGATCAGCTCGAACTCGATGTCCTCGGGCAGGCCGCCCACGTTGTGGTGGGACTTGATGTTGGCGGTGCCGGTGCCGCCGCCGGACTCGACGACGTCCGGGTACAGGGTGCCCTGGACCAGGAACGCCACGTCCGGGCCGCCCTCGGCCTCGGCGATGATCTCCGCCTGGGCCTGCTCGAAGACGCGGATGAACTCGCGGCCGATGATCTTGCGCTTGGTCTCCGGGTCGGAGACGCCGGCCAGCGCGTTCAGGAAGCGCTCCTGGGCGTCGACGACCTTCAGCTGGACGCCGGTGGCCGCGACGAAGTCCTTCTCGACCTGCTCGGTCTCGCCCTTGCGCATCAGGCCGTGGTCGACGTACACGCAGGTCAGCTGGGAGCCGATGGCCTTCTGGACGAGGGCCGCGGCGACCGCGGAGTCCACGCCGCCGGACAGGCCGCAGATGGCGCGCTTGTCGCCGACCTGCTCGCGGATGGCCGCGATCTGCTCCTCGACGATGTTGCCGGTGGTCCAGGTGGGCTTCAGGCCCGCGCCCCGGTAGAGGAAGTGCTCCAGCACCTGCTGGCCGTGCGTGGAGTGCATCACCTCGGGGTGGTACTGCACGCCGAACAGGCGCTTCTCGTCGTTCTCGAAGGCCGCGACGGGGACGACGTTGGTCGACGCGGTGACCGTGAAGCCCTCGGGGGCGGCGGAGCAGGCGTCGCCGTGGGACATCCACACCGACTGGTTCTCGGGGGTGCCCTCGAAGAGGGTCGAGCCGCTCTTGGAGACGGCGAGCGGGGTACGGCCGTACTCGCGCGCACCGGTGTTGTCGACGGTGCCGCCGAGGGTCGTCGCCATCAGCTGGAAGCCGTAGCACATGCCGAAGACGGGGACGCCGGCTCCGAAGAGGCCGTCGGCGTCGTCCAGGCGCGGGGCACCCTCCTCGTACACGGAGGACGGTCCGCCGGAGAGGATGATCGCCTTGGGGTCCTTGGCGAGCATCTCGGCCACGGGCATCGTGCTGGGCACGATCTCGCTGTAGACCCGCGCTTCGCGGACACGACGGGCGATGAGCTGGGCGTACTGGGCGCCGAAGTCGACGACGAGAACCGTGTCCGGGGCGCTGTCGTGGGCGGCGGAGGGTGCTTCTGGCACGGGACGGCCTTCCGGCGGAAAGAGGTGGCTGTTTTGTCGATTCTACCGGTGGCGCCGACCGCCGGTTTGTCGCACCATCCGAGGCCCACGTCACGGCCGGGGCGCCTGGGCGTGACGGGACCGCGTCACCGCCGGGGCGTCTCAGCATCCGGGCCCGGTTGGCCCGAGCGCGGGCCGGGGGCCATAATCCACACCATGCGCAAGCAGCTGAGCTTCCTCTTTACCTATGGCACCGGCCGGTCCGGTCGCCATGGGTCCGTGTGATGCTCGCTTGAGCCGCTGACTTCCCAGAGCGCCCCGGTCCGCACGGACCGGGGCGCTCCGCGTTTCCGCTCCTGCGGGCCACCACCGACCACAGGAGAAACGCCATGACCACGATGACCACCACCCCCGAGCAGCTGATCGCCGGCTCCCGCGAGCGCATCGACGCCCTGGACGACCGGATCATCGGGCTGATCCAGGAGCGGATGGCCGTCTCGGCCGTCATCCAGGAGGCCCGGATCGGGGCGGGCGGCAGGCGGGTGCACCTCTCGCGCGAGATGGAGGTGCTCTCGCACTGGAGCGACGCCCTCGGCAAGCCCGGGACCGCCCTGGCGATGACCCTGCTGGAGCTGTGCCGGGGCCGGGTCTGACCCCGCGGGCGCCCGTTCACCCGTCCGGAGCGTGACCGGCCCGGGAGGCCTTCGTTGGTGAGGTTGTCCGTGCCAGCCAGGCGCGGGACGCAGCACCACGCGTGGCTCCACGGGAGCGATGAGGCGCGACGCCCGACGGCGCGCGTCGTGGGACCTCGCTCCCTGCGTGTGACCGGACGGCAGGGGACAGCAGCCCGGTCACCCCATGAGGACGGCCGGCCCGGGGGACGCCCCGGGCCGGCCGTTCGTCTTTCGCCTGCCTTCACGCGGTCACGCGTGCGCGCCGCCGCCCGCCCGGCGGCGGAAGGACAGGTACAGCGCGGCGCCGACGGCGAGCAGGCCGGCGCCCGCGACGCCGATCAGGCCGGCCGTGCTGCCGGTGGAGGCCAGCGGCCCGCCGCTGCGGCCGGCGGCGGCCGAGGCGTTGTTGCCGTTGCCCGTGGTGGAGCCGGTGCTGCTCCCCGCGGTGGGCGAGGCGCTCGTGGAGGCGCTCGGCGAGGCGCTCCCGGAGGGGGAGGGGCTCGGCGACTTGGTCGGGGTGACCGTCGGGTTCGCCGTGAAGGGGGCCTGGTTGTTGGCCAGCACCGGGTCGAAGGCGTGCCTCTCGGGGTCGCCCTTCGCGCCGAGGCGGCCGACGGTGATGGCGCCCTTGGCGTCCTTGACGGCCTTCTCGATCTTCAGCTCGAAGGGGAACTCCAGCTTCTCGTTCTCCAGCACGGTCGTCCCGCCGGCGCAGCGGTACTGCTCCGGCTGCACGGCGCGGCAGGCCGCCGGAGCCGTGAGGACCTTCATGCCCTCGGGGAGGGCCACGTCGACCACGGCCGCGGGGTCGTTGCCGGTGCCGGTGACCCAGGCGGGACCGTTGTTGCGTGCGGTGACGACGGCCTTGACCGTTGTACCGGCGGCGCCCTTGACGGTGAGGGGCTCGGCCGCGAAGTCGGCCTTGTTCGGCACGGAGAGCTCGATGACGCGCTTGTTGTCGGCGAGGTTCAGGTCCGGCCCGTGCAGGGAGGCGGCGGCGGGCGCTGCCTTCTTGCGGGCGACGAGCTTGCGGCCCGAGGCGGTGGCGCCGCCCGCGACGGAGCCCTTGGCGTTGGCGTCCGTCGCCTGCTGCGGGGTGGGCGCCGGGTAGATGCCGTAGCCGAACCGCTCGGTCAGGGCGTTCGCACCGGCCTTCAGGTGCAGCGGGCTGTCCCCGGCCAGTTCGTAGGCGGCCTTGGCCTCGAAGTCCCCTTCGACGGTGCAGACGGCGGTGGTCGAGGTGCGGGTGGTGCGGTAGGTGCAGTTGTCGTACCGCTCCGGGAACTCCATGCCGTGGGTGGCCTCCAGTTCCAGGACCACCCCCTTCGCCGGCAGCGTGCCCTCGTTGCTGAAGGCGAGGGGCAGGGCCTGGCTCTCGCCCGGCTTCGGGTCCTTCTTGAGGTCCAGCTTCCGCATGACCAGGTCGGGGCCGCCCACCGAGAGGGTGGTCGAGGCGGGGGTGATCGTGGCCCCGGCGGCCGTGCCGGTCACGGTGAGCACCCCGGAGACGCCGTCCTTGGCGTCCTTCACGGCGACGGCCTCCAGGTCGACACCGGAGTGCGGGCCCTTGTCCTTGCAGACGAGGGTGGTGCCCTTGTCCTCACACTTCTTGCCCCCCGCCGCCTCCTTCACGGACGCGACGCCGGCGAGCTTGGTGAGGTCGACGGTGAGGACGGACTCGCCGCCGAAGGTGTCGGCGTCGAGGAGTCCGTAGTGCAGGGCGACCGGCTGCGGGGAGCCCTGCCGCAGGGCGAGGGCGGCGGGGCCGTTCAGGCGGAGGACTGGATCCGCGGATTCGGCGGCCATCGCGGTGGGGGTGGTCAGCCCCACGGCCACCAGGCCGCACGCGGCCAGCAGGGAGATGCGCTGTCTCATGCCCCCCTTGACCCCCGGACCGCCTTCGCGGTTGCGCACTCGACCGTGTGACCGACACCACAGCCTCCGGCAAAGGATTCCGGTACAACCTTTTTCGGCGACCGCCTGTCCACTCATGTACCGCGGTGAGTACCGCGCTCGGAGGGGGAGCGCGGTACTCGCCGTCGTCGTTCTCGCGGCGTCAGCGCTCCGGTTCCGGTTGCCTGGACGGCACTTCGGGGACCGCGAGGAAGGGCAGCCGCAGCGCGCCGAAGGCCTCCTTGGGCACCGCCGGACGGATCGGCTCCACCGCCTCCAGCCGCTCGTACGCCGCTCCCTGCGCGGGCCGCCGGTCCGGCTCGCCCTTGTTGGGCCAGTACGACATCGCCCGCTCCGCCTGTGCCGTGATGGTCAGCGACGGGTTGACCCCGAGGTTGGCGGAGACCGCCGAGCCGTCGACCACCGAGATGCCGGGGTGTCCGTACAGCCGGTGGTACGGGTCCACCACGCCCTCCTCGGGCGAGGCGCCGATCGGGCAGCCGCCGAGGAAGTGCGCGGTCAGCGGGGTGCCCATCAGCTCGCCGACGTTGCTGCCCGGGAAGCCGTTGATCTCCTCGGCGAGCAGGGTCGCGGCGCGGGTGGCCTCCTCGATCTGCACCGGGTTGGGTGCGCCGTGGCCCTGGCGGGCGGTGAGCAGCCCCTTGCCGAGCCCGCCGGGCTTGCGGTAGGTCGTCAGGGAGTTGTCCAGGGACTGCATGACGAGCCCGATGATGGTCCGCTCCGACCAGCGCCGGTTCGACAGGGAGCGCAGCAGCTGCACCGGGTGCGTGGCGCTGCGGGCGAACCAGGCCCGGACCCGGTGCCGGGCGTGGGGCACCTGGAGGACGGTGAGGAACCCCATGGCGTTGGAGCCCCTGCCGTAGCGGACGGGCTCGATGTGGGTGTCGGCGTCGGGGTGCACGGACGAGGTGATGGCCACGCCGCGGGTGAAGTCCGCCCGGGCTCCGGCGCCGTGCCGCTTGCGGTAGCGGCGGTCGTCGGTCTGGGCGCCGACGAGGCCCTCGGAGTTGGTCCGGGTCAGCTCGCCGAGCCGGCCGGAGATCCGGGGCAGTTCGCCGAGGTCCTTCATGGTGTGCAGCAGGGTCTGGGTGCCGTAGGTGCCCGCCGCGACCACCACGTACCGGGCGCGCAGCACCGTGGCGCGGCCCTTGGGGCCCTTGTGCCCCTTGGGGGCGGTGCGGCGCCGGTCGGTGGGGACGGTGCGGACCCGGTAGCCGCCGTCGGGGTGCTCGGCGAGCGCGGTGACGGTGGTCATGGGGTGGATGACGGCGCCGGCCCGTTCGGCGAGGTGCAGGTAGTTCTCGTTGAGGGTGTTCTTCGCGCCGTGCCGGCAGCCCGTCATGCACTCGCCGCATTCGGTGCAGGCCTTGCGGGTGGGTCCGGCGCCGCCGAAGTAGGGGTCGGCGACCTCCTGGCCGGGCCGGGCCTTCGGCCGGCCGTCGGCGTCCGCGCCGTCGCCGAAGAAGACGCCGACGGGGGCCATGTGGAAGGAGTCGCCGACGCCCATCTTCTCGGCGACGGCCTTCAGGTGGACGTCGGAGGGGGTGAGCGTCGGGTTGAGCCGTACGCCGAGCATCCGCTTGGCCTGGTCGTAGTACGGGGCGAGTTCCGCCCGCCAGTCGGTGATGGAGGCCCACTGCCGGTCCTCGAAGAAGGCGGCGGGCGGCACGTACAGGGTGTTGGCGTAGTTGAGCGAGCCGCCGCCGACCCCGGCGCCCGCGAGCACCATCACGTTGCCGAGCAGGTGGATGCGCTGGATCCCGTACAGCCCGAGGGCGGGCGCCCACAGGTAGTTGCGCAGGTCCCAGCTGGTGCGGGGCAGCTCCTCACGGGTGAAGCGGCGCCCTGCCTCCAGGACGCCGACCCGGTAGCCCTTCTCGGTGAGGCGCAGTGCCGAGACGGACCCTCCGAAACCCGATCCGATGACGATGACGTCGTAGTCGTACTGGTCGTCGTGCGGCACGGATGCCCACCCTTCAGCGCAGTCGGAGGGCCTTGAGGACCTTGAGGCTGGTGGTCATGAAGCGGGCGTACTGCTCGTCGTCCATGCCGAGCGAGGGCGCCATCGGGAGCAGCCGCTGGTGCGCGACGGTCTGGGCCTCCGTGTACTTGAGGATGCCCTCGGAGCCGTGCCGCCGGCCGAGCCCGGAGTCCTTCATGCCGCCCATGGGCGCCCGGGCGCTGCCGTAGGCCGGGGCGTAGCCCTCGTTGATGTTCACGGTGCCGGTGCGCAGCCGGGCGGCGACGGCGTGGCCGCGGCGGGCGTCCTTGGTCCAGACGCTGGAGTTGAGGCCGTAGGGGGTGGCGTTGGCCCGGGCCACGGCCTCGTCCTCGTCGGTGAAGCGGTAGACGGAGACGACCGGGCCGAAGGTCTCCTCGGCGCAGACCGACATGGGGGCCTCGACCCCGTCGAGGATGGTGGGCTCGTAGAAGAGCGGGCCGATGTCGGGGCGGGCCACCCCGCCGGCGACGAGGGTGGCGCCCTTGGCGACGGCTTCGTCCACGTGCCGCTGTACGGTCTCCAGCTGGCGCGTCCCGACGAGCGAGCCCATGTCGGCCCCGTAGGCGAGGGAGCTGCCGAGGCGCATGGCCTTGGTGCGGGCGGCGAACCGCTCCAGGAAGGCGTCGGCTATGGACGCGTGGACGTAGAGGCGCTCGATGGAGATGCACAGCTGTCCGGCGGAGGAGAAGCAGGCGCGGACGGCGCCGGCGGCGGCCTTCTCGACGTCGGCGTCGTGCAGGACGAGCATGGCGTTCTTGCCGCCGAGTTCGAGGGAGACGCCGACCAGGCGGGCGGCGGCGCCCTGGGCGACCTCGCGGCCGGTCCGGGTGGAGCCGGTGAAGGAGACGTAGTCGGCGTGCCGGACGACCTCGGGGCCGACGACCGGGCCCTCGCCGAGGACGACCTGGAAGACCTCGGCGGGCAGTCCGGCCTCGATGAGCAGGTCGCGGGCCCACAGGGCGGTGAGGGCGGTCTCGGTGTCGGGCTTCATGACGACGGCGTTGCCCGAGACGAAGGCGGGCAGGGCGTCGCCGACGGAGAGCTCCAGGGGGTAGTTCCAGGGGGCTATCTGGCCGACGACCCCGCGCGGCTGGCGCAGCTCGGTGACCTTGGTGAGGGTCGGCACGGCGCCCGTGTGGCCCTTGGGGCGCAGGTACGAGGGCGCCTTGCGGCCGTAGTGGCGGGCGGCGATCGCGACGGCCTGGACCTCCTCGTGGGCGTGCAGGCGGGCCTTGCCGGTCTCCAGCTGGATGAGGTCGAGGACCTCGGCCTGGCGGTCGAGGACCAGGTCGTGGAAGCGCAGCAGTACGGCGGCGCGCTCGCGCACGGGCAGCGCGGCCCAGGCGGGCTGGGCGGCGCGGGCCCTGGCGAAGGCGTCGGCCACGTCCTCGGGGGTGGCCTCGGGCAGGACCGCCAGCTCGTCCCCGGTGAAGGGGGTGTGGTTGGCGGTCCGGCCGGAGCCGATCACTCCGCGGGTGAGCCGGGTGACCAGGTCGGGGGTCACCACGTCGGCGGCGGTACGGGCGCCTGCCGGGGCCGGGGCGACCGGGTTGGTGGGCTGCGGTGCGGTGCGGAGGGTGGCGGCGGGGGCCTGCGAGTCCGTCATGGCGGTGAGCGTATTGGGCGGGCGGGCCTTTGGGTACCCGTGGGTAACCGGATTTTGCCAGATCTGCCAGTGATCGCTGGCAGGATGGCCGGGGAGCGGGGGCTCAGCCCTTCTTCCCGGCCGGCTCCCAGCCGCTGAGCACGGTGTCGAACTGCTGGCGGGTCGTGGCCCAGTCCGCGGCCGGTCCCGTCATGTAGATCGCGTACTCGGTGCCGTCCGGGGCGTAGTACATCTGCTCGATGGCCCGGCGCGGCCCGGCGTGGACCCCCTTCTCCGTCCACGTGAAGTCCCACAGCACGGCGTTGGTGGTGTCCCGGAAGTTGTTCGGGTTGAGCTTCTGCCGCTTGTAGTCCGTCCGCTTCGCCACCTGCTTCTCCAGGTCGAGCAGGTGCGCGTACGGGTCCGGGAAGTCCGGGGTGGGGTCGACGGCGATCCGGATGTAGTGCTTGCCGTTGTCCGCCGTGTAGTCGATCTGGTTGCCGTCCGTCTGGCGCGTCCAGCCGTTCGGCACGAAGAGCGTGAAGCCCTCCTTGTCCGTGACCTTGTTCCAGCCGGGCGGCGGGGTGGGGGCGGCGTCCTTGCGGCCCTCCTGGCCGCCGGTGGCGCTCGTGTTCTTGTCGGAGCCGCCGCCCTTGTCCGCGTCCCCGTCCCCGTCCCCGGTGAACTTCAGCAGCCCGAAGACGGCGCCGCCGCCCAGCAGCGCCGCCACCAGGGCGACGGCGGCGACCTTCCGCACCCGGCCCGGCGGGCGCCCGGCGGAGGCCGCGGGCCGCTCGGGCAGGGCGGCGGTGGCGGCCGGGGCGGAGGCGGGCGCGGGGTCCGGCGCCGGGTCCGCGGCCGCCCGGGCCGGGGCCCGCTCCTCGTCGCTCACCGCGCGCGTGGGCACGTACGCCTGGGCCGCCCTCGGCTCGCGGCCCTCCATCGCCTCCAGCAGCATCCGCTCGGCCTCCGCCGCCGAGGGCCGCTCGGCCGGGTCCTTGCGCAGCAGCGCGGTGATGACCGGGCCCAGGGCGCCGGACTGGCGCGGCACGGGCGGCTCGTCGTTCACCACGGCCTGGAGGCTGGAGATGGGCGAGGTACGGCGGAAGGGCGAGCGTGCCTCGACGGCGGTGTAGAGGGTGGCGCCCAGCGACCAGAGGTCGGAGGACGGGTCGGGGGCGCCGCCGGTGACGCGCTCCGGGGCGAGGTAGTCGATGGAGCCGACGAGTTCACCCGTACGCGTGATCGACGAGTCGCCCTCGATCGCGGCGATCCCGAAGTCGGTCAGCAGCACCCGGCCGTCCTTCGCCAGCAGCACGTTGCCCGGCTTCACGTCCCGGTGCAGTACGCCGACCGCGTGCGCGGCGCGCAGCGCGCCCAGCACGTGCAGCCCGATCCGGGCCGCCTCGCGGGGCTCGATCCGGCCGGCGGCCTTGGCGGCCTCGGCGAGGGAGGGGCCGTCGATGTGCTCCATGACGATCCACGGCCGGTCGTCGTGCTCCAGCACGTCGTGGACGGTGACCACCGCCGGATGCTGGATCCGGGCCGCGGCCCGCGCCTCCTTCTGCGTACGGGCGTGCAGGACCTCCCGGTCGGCCTGGGCCACGTACAGCCCCGCCGTCAGTTCCTTGACCGCGACCGTCCTGTGCAGCAGCTCGTCATGCGCGCGCCACACCTTCCCCATGCCGCCGCTGCCGATGGGCTCCACGAGCCGGTAACGGCCCGCCAGCACCGCACCCGCGCCTGTCTGCTGTTCCACGAATTCCCGCCGCTCTGTGCACTCGACGTCAGATTACGGAGCCCGCGGGTGCTGCCGGAACCGGGCGGGCCCCATAAGACAGCACTGTGACGCAATCGCCGTACTGATCGACCGTCAGCCGCCCGCCCGGTAACTCGCCGTCGTCTTCTCGAAGACGTCGGTGACCTCGTCCTGGTTGTCCTCCGGGCCGGTGACCATGACGACGTGGTAGGCGCCGCCGAGCGCGACGACGAAGTTGCGGGCGAACAGGGACCGGCCGGCCGCGTCGATCCAGGTGTAGCGGCCCGTCACCCGCAACTGCTGCCCCACCCGGGTGGATTTGACGTCCCCGCCCGACGCCCAGGTGGAGTTGCGGTACGGGGCCAGCTCGGGCTCCTTGTCCTTCTGGTACCCCAGCGGGTCCGGGCTGCCGCCCTCGACCCGGTCCCGGCCCGGGACGACGATCAGGGTGAACTGGCCGCGGGTGTAGCGGACCTGGCCGGCCTCGTTGAGGGACTGGCGCTCCCAGCCGGCCGGTACGGCGATGCTGAAGTGCGCCGGGTCCTGCTGGACGGTGTAGCCCTCCGGCGCGGGTGCGTCGCCCTGCGGGGCGGGCGTGGACTCCGGGCTCGCGGCCGGAGTGCGGCCGGGCGTCTGCGCCGGCCGCGGCGCGGGGCCCTGCGGGGAGCTGCGCGGCCCGGGGGACGTGGCCGCGGGGCCCTGGGAGGCGGCGGGCTGCTGCCCGGAGTCGCCCGCGCGCGGCAGGAAGAGCATCGCGTACGCCACCCCGCCCGCGAGCAGGGCCAGGACGCCGACCAGCAGGCCCCGGCCCAGCGAGCGCGGCTTGCGGGGGCCGGCGGGGTTGCGGTGGCGTCCGTGCAGATCGCCGCGGCGGCGTACGACGGGCAGCCGGGCCGGGTCCGGCTCCGGCAGCGGGAGCCCCGCGAAGTCCCCGTCGGGCTCGGGGGCGGAGCGGATCAGCGAGCGCAGCCAGCCGCGGAGCTCCTCGAAGTCGGGCCGCTCGGTCGGGTCCTGGCGCAGCAGGGACTCCACCACGGGGCGCAGCGGGCCGCACTCCTCGGCGAAGGCGGGCGGCTCGGCGCAGACCATCTCGACGAGTTCCGCGACGCTGTCCTCGGGGTACGGGGCGTGGCCCTGGACGGAGCGGTACAGCAGCGCCCCGAGGGCCCAGAGGTCGGTGGCGGGCCCCACGGGCGCGGCCAGCTGCCAGTTGCCGTGGACGGGGCCGGCCTGCTCGGGCGCCCAGCGCTCGGTGAGGGGGCCGACGACGGCCATCCGGGTCTGGCGGGCCCGCTCGGCGTCCAGACCGGTACGGGGGCCGCCCCAGGCCCCGCCGGTGGGCCGGGGCCGGGCTTCGGGGGCCGCGGGGGCTGCCGGCACCGCGGGCGGGCGGGCCGGCCGCGGGGCGGGGGCCCGTACGGGCTCGGGCGCGGCGGGGGGCTCCGCCTGGCGGTAGCCCTGCGGGAGGGCGAGCTGCGCGGGTAGTGCGGGGCGGGCCGGCTCGGCCGGCAGCTCGGGCTGCGGCGGCCGCTCCGGCGCGGGATCCGGCTCCGGCACGGGCTCCGGCTCGGCCCGGCGGCGCGGGGTCGCCCCGTGCCAGGGCGTGGCGGCGGTGTCCGGTCCCCCGTACGGGTACGCGTACTCCTGGGGCAGGTTGGCGCCGGTCGGCGGCAGCACCGGCACGACCACGGGGCCGCGCTCGCCGCGCTGCCGCGCCACCTCGGCGGTCGCGGCCCGGCGGCCGGCCCGGTAGGCGGCGATGGTCCCGGCGCGGGCGGCGGCCTCGGCGGCGGCCCGGTCCGGGGCGGGCGGGGCGGGCTGGACCGGCTGGACCGGCTCCGGCGTGATGTGGTCCGTGTAGCGCGGGCCGGTGTCGTAACCCGGCGCCACCAGCGGCGCGTACCGGGGCCCCTCGTCCGGGATCCCGGCCGGGGGATGCCCCGGTCCCGGCCCGCCGGCCGCGTACGGTGCGCCCCGACCGGTCCCGGGGTGCGAGGACTCCCCGCCCACCTCCGCCCCGGCATACCCGGCGTCGCCCGCCTCCATTCCGGCATACCCGAAGGCGTCATCCGCCTCCGCCCCGGCATACCCCGAGGCGTCATCCGCATCCGCCCCGCCGTACCCGGCGCCGTACCGACCCGCGTCGTCCGCCTCCGCCCCGGCGTACCCGGCGTCGTACCGACCCGCGTCGTCCGCCTCGGTTCCGCCCGGCCAGGGCACGGGCACCGGGTCGTACCCGCACAGCGCCTCCTCGGCGGCGCCCGCCGCCAGGCCCGTCAGGACGACCCGGCCGTCCTCGCATATCAGCACGGTCCGGGCGGTGATGTTGCGGTGCGTCCAGCCGTGCGCGTGCAGCACCCGCAGCGCGGTCAGCACGTCGGAGGCCACCTCCGCCGCCCGGTAGGGGCTCAGCGGTCCGTCGGCGATGAGCGCGGCCAGCGGCCTGGCGGGGACGAGTTCGCTCACTATCCACAGCGAGCCGTCCTCCGCGAAGACGTCGAAGACCTGGTCGAGGCGGGGATGGTCCGGCACGGAGGCGGCCGCCTGCGCGGCGGCGATCGCCCGCCGCACGGCGGGGAGTTCCCCCGTGGCGCCGGCCCGCGCGCGGGTCCCGTCGAGCAGCTCCGCGTCCACGACCTCGGGTAACGGCACCTGCCGGACGAGGACTTCCTGCCCGCTGCGCGTGTCGAAGGCGCGGGTCTCTATCAGCTCGTACTCGTCGGACGGCGGAATCGGCAGACGGTAGCGGTCGGACAGGATCCGGCCGGCGTAGTCCTCCACATCGCCTCCCCCGAGTGCGGTCCCCCATGGCCCCCGCTGGACACGATACGTCGCCGGGGCCGCCCGCGTCCTGGGCTTGCGAGGGCCGTCAGCCCAACTGCTGGAAGGTCTCGAAGGCGGTGTTGCGCAGCTGCGTGCACTCGGGGCCGTCCCACTGGTCGGCGGCGCAGCTGATCATGATGGCGTAGCCGTGCGAGGCGTCCGTCTTGAAGCCCCGGTCGAGGACGCGGACCCGGACGCCCTGCTGCTCGCGCTCGAACTCCCAGTCCGCGACGGTCGGGTACCCGCGGTAGTCCACGGTGTCCAGGCGGATCTGGCGGTAGCCCTTGCTGCTTCCGGCCACGGCCGGGGCGAGCTTGGCCCAGGCCAGCCGGGCGTCACTGCCCGGGCTGTTCGTGTAGTCGACCTGGATCCGCGGGAAGCCGCCGTCGCGGGTGTATATGGCGCCGGAGCCGGCGCCGGCGGTGTCGGTCTGGTGGAAGCCCTCGGGCATCGCCATCGAGAAGTGGTACCGCAGGTCGGTCACCGTGGCGAACCCGGCCGGGAGCCCGGCGCCCGGGCCGCCGGGGCTGGCCCCCTGGCCCTGACCCTGACCCTGGCCCTGGCCCGTGTCGCCGCCGCCCGGGGTTCCGCTGGGCGCGGGAGTACCCGGGGTGCCGCTCGGGGTCGCACCTGGCGAGGAACCGGCCGAGGCGGCCGGCGCGTTGCCCGAGGCGCCGGGCGAGGGAGTGCCGGACGCGACCGGGACCGGTCCGCCCTTGCCCTCGTCCTTGCGGCCACCGCCCTTGTCGTCGCCGTGGGCCATGTACGCGATGAGCGAGCCGACCAGCGCGAGCACCACGACCACGCCGGCCACGGCCAGCGCGATGGTGCGGCGCGACACCACGTCGGTGATCGAGGCCGGGGCCTGCGCGGGCCGGGCCGGCGGTGCCTCGGCCGCGGCGGCGGCGGCCGCCTCGGCGGCAGCCGCCTTGCGGGTCGCCTTCAGCGCGGCGCGGGTCCGCTCGCGCTGCTCGCGCTCACGGCGCTCGCGTTCCTTCCTGGCCGCCTTCTCGGCCGTCGCGTCGGCCTTGGTGAGGGAGATCGGGCGGGTCTCCTCGACCGTCGCGACCGGCTCGGGCTCCGGTTCGGCCGCGACCGGCTCGGGGGCGTTGACCACGGCGGTGAGCATCGACCGCGCCTGGTCGTCGCCCAGACGGTGGGCCGGGTCCTTGACCAGCAGCCCGTAGATGACCTCGGTCAGCGGGCCGGCGTTCTTCGGCGGGTCCACGGGCTCCGTCATCACCGCGGTGAGGGTCGCCAGCGCGTTGCCCTTGTCGTACGGGGGCACGCCTTCGACGGCCGCGTACAGCAGACCGCCGAGGGACCACATGTCGGCGGGCGGGCCGGGCTTGTAGCCGCGGGCGCGCTCGGGGGAGATGTAGGAGGGGGCGCCGACGAGCATGCCGGTGGAGGTGATGGACGGGTCGCCCTCCACCTGCGCGATGCCGAAGTCGGTGAGGACGACGCGGCCGGATGCGGCGATCAGCACGTTGGACGGCTTCACGTCGCGGTGGAGGATCCCCTGCCGGTGGGCGGCGCGGAGCACGTCGAGCACGGCGAGCCCGACCTCGGCGGCGCGGTGCGGGGTCAGCGGGCCGTTCTCCCGGACGAACTCGGCGAGCGAGGGGCCCTCGATGAGCTCCATGACGATCCAGGGCCGGGCGTCCTCGTCGACGACGTCGAAGACGGTGACGGCCCCTTCGCTGCGGATGCGCGCGATGGCCTTGGCCTCGCGCAGGGTCCGGGTGATGAGGCGGCGCTTCTCGTCCTCGTCGACGCCGTTGCCGAACCGGAGTTCCTTGACGGCGACCGTCCGCCCGAGGACCTCGTCCTCGGCGCGCCACACGGTGCCCATGCCGCCCTTGCCGAGCACGGCTCCGAGCCGGTACCGGCCGGCCAGCAGCCGCCCCTCGCGCCGCGCGTCCTCGGCCGCTTCCTCGGCGTCGTCCTCGTCCCCGACGCCGACCCCGTCGGCCGCGGCCTTCTCGGGCGCGGCCTTCGCGGGCGCGGCTTCGGCTCCCGGCTTCGCGTCCTCGACGCCCTTGCCGGTCTCGGCCTTCGCCCCGGACACCTCGGCGGGCGCGGCGTCCTCGGACCGCGCGCCCGCCGGCTCCGCGTCCTCGGGTTCCGCTTCGGCGCTCGCGCCCTTCGCCGCGTCAGGACGCCGCCCGCCGGCGGGAGCAGCACCGCCCGACCTCGGCCGGGGCACGGCGGCCGGCTCGGCCTCCGCCGTCCCGGCGCCGGCCGCGGGCTTCGCGTCCTCAGGCGCTCCGGGCCGCTCGCCCGCCGGTGCAGTCCCGGCCCCGCCGTCCGGTTGGGCCGCAGGCGCACCGGCGCCGTCCGGCTTCGCCGCGCGCGCCCCGGCAGACGACTCGGTGTGCTCCGGCTTCGACATGCGTCCCCTCTGCGATCGTGCAGCCTGCCCCGGCTGCCTCGGCAGCCGCCGGAGGGCACGGTAATCCACCCCGGCAGAAACCTCATTGTTGCTCACTCCGCATCGGACGGGAGCCCCGGGTCCGACGGTTCCCCCTTCCGCATCGCGGAGTTACAACGGCACGATGTCCGGCGCCCCCAGCCGGGCCGCGTCCGCCGTCTGGTCGTCGGGCTGACGCTGTGACTCCCGCTCGGCCTGCACCCTCTTCTCGTAGTGCTCGATCTCCTTCTCGATCTGCTGCTTGTCCCAGCCCAGCACCGGAGCCATCAATTCCGCGCACTCCCGCGCCGATCGGGTCCCCCGGTCGAAGGTCTCGATGGAGATCCGGGTCCGCCGCGTCAGCACGTCGTCCAGGTGCCGGGCGCCCTCGTGCGAGGCGGCGTAGGCGATCTCCGCCCTCAGGTAGTCGTCCGCCCCGGTCACCGGCTCCCCCAGCCCCGGGTCGGCCGCGATCAGGTCGAGCAGTTCCTCCGTCAGGGATCCGTAGCGGTTCAACAGGTGCTCCACCCGCACCACATGGAGTCCCGTCCGGGCGGCGATGCGGGCGCGGCCGTTCCACAGGGCGCGGTAGCCCTCCGCCCCCACCAGCGGCACGTCCTCCGTCACGCACGCCGCGACCCGCTGGTCCAGCCCGTGCACCGCCTCGTCCACCGCGTCCTTCGCCATGACCCGGTACGTCGTGTACTTGCCGCCCGCCACCACCACCAGGCCCGGCACCGGGTGGGCCACCGTGTGCTCGCGCGAGAGCTTGCTCGTCGCGTCCGACTCGCCGGCCAGCAGCGGCCGCAGGCCCGCGTACACGCCCTGGACGTCGTCCCGCGTCAGCGGCACCGCCAGGACCGAGTTCACGTGCTCCAGCAGGTAGTCGATGTCCGCGCTCGACGCCGCCGGGTGGGCCTTGTCCAGGTCCCAGTCGGTGTCCGTGGTGCCCACGATCCAGTGCCGGCCCCACGGGATCACGAACAGCACCGACTTCTCGGTCCGCAGGATCAGCCCCGTGTTCGAGTGGATCCGGTCCTTCGGGACGACCAGGTGGATCCCCTTCGACGCCCGCACGTGGAACTGCCCGCGTTCCCCGATCAGCGCCTGGGTGTCGTCCGTCCACACGCCGGTGGCGTTCACGACCTGCTTCGCGCGGATCTCGTACTCGCCGCCGCCCTCGACGTCGCGCACCTTCGCCCCGACCACCCGCTCGCCCTCGCGCAGGAAGCCGACCACCCTCGCCCGGTTGGCGCAGTGCGCCCCGTACGCCGCGGCCGTCCGCACGAGCGTGGTGACGTAGCGCGCGTCGTCCATCTGGGCGTCGTAGTACTGCAGGGCGCCCACGAGCGCGTCCTTGCGCAGGGCCGGCGCGATGCGCAGGGCCCGTTTGCGCGAGAGGTGGCGGTGGGTGGGCAGGCCCCGCCCGTGCCCGCTGGAGACGGACATCGCGTCGTAGAGGGCCACGCCGGAACCGGCGTAGAACCGCTCCCAGCCCTTGTGCTGGAGCGGGTACAGGAACGGCACCGGTTTCACCAGGTGCGGGGCGAGCCGCTCCAGCAGCAGCCCGCGCTCCTTGAGCGCCTCCCGTACGAGGGCGAAGTCGAGCATCTCCAGGTAGCGCAGGCCGCCGTGGATCAGCTTGCTGGACCGGCTCGACGTCCCGGACGCCCAGTCACGGGCCTCCACCAGCCCGGTGGACAGGCCCCTGGTCACCGCGTCGAGCGCGGTGCCCGCACCGACCACCCCCGCGCCGACGACCAGCACGTCCAGTTCCCGCTCGGCCATCCGGGCGAGCGCCTGCGCGCGCTGCTCCGGTCCCAGTGTCGCTGTCCTCACGGCTGCCTCCCGTTGGTGCGGGCCGTACCCGCTCGGTGCGCGGGTGATCCCGCTCACATCCCCCGCTTCACGATTCTGACCGGCCGCACCGGCATCAGCCACCGCCTGTGGACAACACAACGGCGACCACCACCCCACAATGCGGCATATCGGTCATACATACACCTAGTCTGACATTGCGCCAGCTCCAGTCGTCCACCGGACGTGCGCGCACCGCCCCCTCATGCATGCCAGGGAAGGGAAGGGACGGCCCCCCATGCCCGCAGATCTCGCCGTCATCGGACTCGGCCACCTCGGCCTCCCCCTCGCCCAGGCGGCCGTCGCCGCCGGAATCGAGACCGTCGGCTACGACAGCGGCCCCGCCACGGACAGCACCCTCACCGCCGCCGAGATCCGCCGCATGTCGGCGGCCGGCTTCCGGGTCACCACCAACCCCGCCGAACTCGGCCGGGTCCGCACCGCCGTCATCTGCGCCCCCACCCGGCTCGGCGCCGACCGCGCGCTCGACCTCGGCGCCGTCGGCGAGGCGGGCCGCACCCTCGCCGCCCGGCTGCGCCCGCACACCACCGTCATCCTGGAGTCCGCCGCCCATCCGGGCGTCACGGAGGACTACCTGCGGCCCGTCCTCGAAGAGGGCTCGGGCCTGCGGGCCGGCCGGGACTTCCACCTGGCCTACTCCCCCAGCCGCCTGGACCCGGGCAACCGGACGCACACCATCTCCAACACCCCCCGGGTGATCGGCGGCCTCACCCCCGCCTGCACCGAGTCCGCGCACGCCTTCTACGCCCGGCTCACCGACAAGGTCGTCCGCGCCCGCGGGCTGCGCGAGGCCGAGACCGTACAGCTCCTCGAAACCAACTACCGGCACGTCAACATCGCCCTGATGAACGAGATGGCCGTCCTCTGCCACGACCTCGGCGTCGACCTGTGGGACGTCATCCGCTGCGCCGAGACCAAGCCGTACGGGTTCCAGGCCTTCCGCCCCGGCCCCGGCGTCGGCGGCCACGGCGTCCCCCTCGACCCCAACTACCTCCCCCACACCACCCGCACCCCCGGCCACCCGCTGCGCATGGTCGGCCTGGCGCAGGAGATCAACAACCGGATGCCGCAGTACGTCATCCAGCGCTCCGCCACCCTGTTGAACGAACACGGCAAGTCCGCGCGCGGGGCCCGCGTCCTCCTCCTGGGCGTCACCTACAAGCCCGACCTCGCCGACCAGGAGGGCTCACCGGCAGGCGAGATCGCCAGCCGGCTCCTCGACCTCGGGGCCCAGATCAGCTACCACGACCCGTACATCGCGAGCTGGCGGGTCCGCGACCAGCCGGTACCGCGCGCCGAATCGCTCTACGAGGCCGCCGCGAACGCCGACCTCACGATCCTGCTCCAGCACCACCGCACGTACGACATGCAGGGCCTGGCGGTGAAGGCGCAGCTCCTGCTGGACACCCGCGGCGCCAGCCCGGCGGGCGCGGCCCACCGCCTCTGACCCGGACGCGCCGCGCCAGGCACGGCCCGGTCGCGGTCCCCCCACATTCCGCCCCTCCCGGTCCCCCGACCGAAATCCCCGCTTCGGATGTCGTCGCACCCTGCTAGCCTGCGGCGTCACTTATCTCGCACTTATGGCCTGAGGCCACACGTGTGTACTGATCCCTGGGGGGGATTTCCCATGAGCCAGAGCTTCCAGCCGCCCGCGCCCTCGTCGTACACCCCGACCCCGGCTCCGGCGCCCGCCCGCGGCAACGTCGGCCTCGGCATCGTGGCGGCCGTCGTGGCCGCACTGGCCGCGGCGGCGGCGTACGGCGGGATCATGAACGCCATCGACCGCGAGATCGGCTACGCCGCCGCGGGCGTCGGCCTGCTCGTGGGCCTGGCCGCCGGCAAGGCCGGCGGCCGCAACCCGGCCCTGCCCCCGGTCGCCGCCCTGCTCTCGCTCGGCGCCGTCTACCTCGGCCAGCTGTTCTTCGTCGCGCTCGCGATGGCCAAGTTCGGCAACGTCGGCGTGTTCGACGTGCTCGACAAGGTCGGCGTGGCGGGCCTGAACGACGTCCGGCAGGAGGGCCTGGGCGGCATGTCCTACCTCTTCCTCGCCATCGGCGCCTTCGTCGCCTTCGGTGCCGCGAAGAAGGCGAGCGACTGAGCGGACACCCGCCCACGCCGGAGGGCCGGTACCCCGCTCGGGGTGCCGGCCCTCCGGCGTACGTGCGCCGGACCGGTCAGCGGCTGTGCTCCGCGTCCGCGACCGTGACCTCGACCCGCTGGAACTCCTTGAGCTCGCTGTAGCCGGTGGTGGCCATCGAGCGGCGCAGCGCGCCGAAGAGGTTCATCGAGCCGTCCGGGCTGTGCGACGGGCCGGTGAGGATCTCCTCGGTCGTGCCGACCGTGCCGAGGTCGACCTTCTTGCCGCGCGGCACGTCCTCGTGGACGGCCTCCATGCCCCAGTGGTTGCCCTTGCCCGGCGCGTCGGTGGCGCGGGCCAGCGGGGAGCCCATCATCACGGCGTCCGCGCCGCAGGCCACGGCCTTCGGGATGTCGCCCGACCAGCCCACGCCGCCGTCGGCGATGACGTGCACGTAACGGCCGCCGGACTCGTCCATGTAGTCGCGGCGCGCCGCGGCCACGTCGGCGACGGCGGTGGCCATCGGGACCTGGATGCCGAGCACGTTGCGCGTGGTGTGCGCGGCGCCGCCGCCGAAGCCGACGAGGACGCCCGCCGCGCCGGTGCGCATCAGGTGCAGGGCCGCCGTGTAGGTGGCGCAGCCGCCGACGATGACCGGGACGTCGAGCTCGTAGATGAACTGCTTGAGGTTCAGCGGCTCGGCGGCACCGGAGACGTGCTCCGCCGACACGGTGGTGCCGCGGATCACGAAGATGTCGACGCCCGCCTCGACGACGGCCTTGGAGAACTGCGCGGTGCGCTGCGGGGAGAGCGCGGCGGCGGTCACGACGCCGGAGTCGCGCACCTCCTTGATCCGCTGCCCGATCAGGTCGGCCTGGATCGGCGCCTCGTAGATCTCCTGGAGGCGGCGGGTGGCGGTCGCCTCGTCCAGCTCCGCGATCTCGTCGAGCAGCGGCTGCGGGTCCTCGTAGCGGGTCCACAGGCCTTCGAGGTTCAGCACGCCGAGGCCGCCGAGCTCGCCGATGCGGATCGCGGTCTGCGGGGAGACCACCGAGTCCATGGGGGCGGCCAGGAAGGGGAGCTCGAAGCGGTACGCGTCGATCTGCCAGGCGATCGAGACCTCCTTCGGGTCCCGCGTACGCCGGCTGGGGACGATGGCGATGTCGTCGAAGGCGTACGCCCGGCGGCCGCGCTTGCCGCGCCCGATCTCGATCTCAGTCACGTGTGGTGGCCTTTCCTCTGGGTCTGCCCGTCCAGTATCCCCGAACGGCGGGGACCCGCGTTCCGGTGACCGCTGTACGGACGCACGGCGAAGGGGCGGGCCCGCCGAACGCGGGTCCGCCCCTCCGGGAGCCGGTCAGCCCTTGCGGGAGTAGTTCGGTGCTTCCACGGTCATCTGGATGTCGTGCGGGTGGCTCTCCTTGAGGCCCGCCGAGGTGATCCGCACGAAGCGGCCCCGGTCCTGGAGCTCGGGGACGGTGCGGCCGCCGACGTAGAACATCGACTGGCGCAGGCCGCCGACCAGCTGGTGGACCACCGCGGAGAGCGGGCCGCGGTAGGGGACCTGGCCCTCGATGCCCTCGGGGATCAGCTTGTCGTCGCCGCCGACCCCTTCCTGGAAGTAGCGGTCCTTGGAGAAGGACTTGCGGTCGCCGCGGGTCTGCATCGCGCCGAGCGAGCCCATGCCGCGGTAGGACTTGAACTGCTTGCCGTTGATGAAGAGCAGCTCGCCCGGGGACTCCTCGCAGCCCGCGAGCAGCGAGCCGAGCATCACCGTGTCGGCGCCCGCGACCAGGGCCTTGGCGATGTCGCCGGAGTACTGGAGGCCGCCGTCGCCGATGACGGGGACGCCCGCGGCCTTGGCGGCCAGGGAGGCCTCGTAGATGGCGGTGACCTGCGGGACGCCGATGCCGGCGACGACGCGGGTGGTGCAGATGGAGCCGGGGCCGACGCCGACCTTGATGCCGTCGCAGCCGGCGTCGATGAGGGCCTGGGCGCCGTCGCGGGTGGCGACGTTGCCGCCGATGACGTCCACGCCGGAGTTCGACTTGATCTTGGCGACCATGTCGCCGACCAGGCGGGAGTGGCCGTGGGCGGTGTCGACGACGATGAAGTCGGCGCCCGCCTCGATCAGGGCCTGGGCGCGCTCGTACGCGTCGCCGGCGACACCGACGGCGGCGCCGACGAGCAGCCGGCCTTCCTTGTCCTTGGCGGCGTTCGGGTACTGCTCGGCCTTGACGAAGTCCTTGACCGTGATGAGGCCCTTGAGGATGCCCGCGTCGTCGACCAGCGGCAGCTTCTCGATCTTGTGGCGGCGCAGCAGCTCCATGGCGTCCACGCCGGAGATGCCGACCTTGCCGGTGACCAGCGGCATCGGGGTCATGACCTCGCGCACCTGGCGGCTGCGGTCCGGCTCGAAGGCCATGTCGCGGTTGGTGACGATGCCGAGCAGCTTGCCCGCCGGGTCGGTGACCGGGACGCCGGAGATGCGGAACTTCCCGCAGAGCTCGTTGGCCTCGCGCAGCGTCGCGTCCGGGTGCACCGTGATCGGGTCGGTGACCATGCCGGACTCGGAGCGCTTGACCAGGTCGACCTGGTTGGCCTGGTCGGCGATGGAGAGGTTGCGGTGCAGTACGCCGACGCCGCCCTGGCGGGCCATCGCGATGGCCATGCGGGCCTCGGTGACCTTGTCCATGGCGGCGGACAGCAGCGGAACGTTCACCCGGACGTTGCGCGAGATGAGGGAAGAGGTGTCGATCTCATCGGGGGCCATGTCCGACGCGCCCGGCAGCAGCAGCACGTCGTCGTAGGTCAGTCCGAGCGTGGCGAATTTGTCGGGCACTCCGTCGGCGGTCATGACACCTTCCCAAATGGTCTTGCTCAGCGCGGATGTCCATGCTAACGGGATCCCGAGGCGTCTCATTCCACGACCAAGGTCAACCGGAAGATTCGTCGGTTCCTACGACAGAAAGGGAGCGAAACGGAACACGCACCTCCGAGCGCGGCGATCACCTCTTGGCGATCACCGCTCGGGAATCACTGCTCGGCGAGCGCGCGCAGCCGGCTGAGCGCGCGGTGCTGGGCCACCCGCACCGCGCCCGGGGACATCCCGAGCATCTGACCGGTCTCCTCCGCGGTCAGCCCGACGGCCACCCGCAGGACGAGCAGCTCGCGCTGGTTCTCCGGCAGGTTCGCCAGGAGCTTCTTGGCCCAGGCGGCGTCGCTGCTGAGCAGCGCGCGCTCCTCCGGGCCCAGCGAGTCGTCCGGCCGCTCCGGCATCTCGTCGGAGGGCACGGCCGTGCTGCCGGGGTGCCGCATGGCGGCGCGTTGCAGGTCGGCGACCTTGTGCGCGGCGATGGCGAAGACGAAGGCCTCGAAGGGCCGGCCGGTGTCCCGGTAGCGGGGCAGTGCCATCAGCACCGCCACGCAGACCTCCTGCGCGAGGTCCTCCACGAAGTGACGGGCGTCACCCGGCAGCCGCGACAGCCGGGTGCGGCAGTAGCGCAGGGCGAGCGGGTGCACGAAGGCCAGGAGGTCGTGCGTGGCCTGCTCGTCCCCCTCGACCGCACGGCGTACGAGCGCGCCGACGGCCCCGGCGTTGCCGCCCTTGGCGGCGCCGGTGGGGCCTGTGGCCGCAGGTGACCCCGGGGCCTCGTCGTCGCGCATCAATCCATGGTGCCTTGGCGCGGAAGCGTTCGCGGCACCGCGGTCCGTGTTGTGCATCGAAGCGTTATGAGCGGGTGCGCCGGAACTCGTCATCTGCGCCCTCCCCTCCGCTCGGCCCGAATCGTCGTCCCGGAGGACTCGACCTCTCCAAGAATGCGGCACACCATCAAGGATGCGGCATCGCGCCCGAAGCGACACGTCCCCCGGATTGTGCCCCGCCAATCCCCGGCGGAACACCGGGTGCGGCGGGACCGTCCCTCCGGCGGCGCGGGCGGACGCCCGCCGCCCCCGCCCGCCGGCGGCGGACGGGACCGGCCGCGCCGGCCGCCGGCCGCCGGTGCCGCGGTCAGCGGACGAGACCCCAGCGGAAGCCGAGTGCCACCGCGTGCGCCCGGTCGGAGGCGCCGAGCTTCTTGAACAGCCTGCGGGCGTGCGTCTTGACCGTGTCCTCGGAGAGGAAGAGCTCGC
Organism: Streptomyces sp. NPDC048352; assembly: GCF_040651895.1. Taxonomy (NCBI): domain Bacteria; kingdom Bacillati; phylum Actinomycetota; class Actinomycetes; order Kitasatosporales; family Streptomycetaceae; genus Streptomyces; species Streptomyces sp. NPDC048352. The sequence continues at coordinate 8,110 of NZ_JBEZKZ010000055.1, read as the reverse complement.
GCCCGATCTCCGCGTTGGACCGGCCGTGGCTCATGCCCTCCAGGACCTGGATCTCGCGCGCGGTCAGGGTGGGGGCGGCCCCCATCTCGGCCGAGCGCAGGCGCCGGGGCGCCAACCGCCAGGTGGGGTCGGCGAGCGCCTGGGTGACCGTGGCCCGGAGCTCGGCGCGCGAGGCGTCCTTGTGCAGGTAGCCGCGGGCGCCGGCGGCGACCGCGAGGGCCACGCCGTCCAGGTCCTCGGCGACCGTGAGCATGATGATGCGGGCACCGGGGTCGGCGGACAGGAGCCGGCGGACCGTCTCGACACCGCCCAGGCCGGGCATCCGTACATCCATCAGAATCAGGTCGGAGCGGTCGGCACCCCAGCGGCGGAGGACTTCCTCGCCGTTGGCAGCCGTCGTCACACGCTCGACGCCGGGCACGGTGGCAACCGCGCGACGGAGCGCCTCTCGGGCAAGCGGGGAGTCGTCGCAGACGAGGACGGAAGTCATGACCGCCCTCCGCAGCTGCTGATGCGCGTCACCTTGAGCCTCCAGGCTGGGTACGTATCGTCACCTGTGCGGTCGACGCCCTCGGACACCTGTCCGGGAACTTCTCGTTTCAACCGCACTCGCTCTCTCAACGATGGTCACTCGAAAGAGTTACGGGTCGGACGGACACCTTCGGCACTCTACGTGAGGAAGCGATCACCGTGCCGGAGCCACCAGCCATCTGTCCTCCATCTGGAGGTATGCCCTATTTGGCGGCTTTCCTTCCGTTTGCCATGTGTCTGAGGCTAGATTCCCAATGAGTCATATTTACATCTACTACGACAGTAGGTGTGGAGACATGGACCGTATCCGCCTCAGTACCGGCACCAAGAGGACTACCCATGGCAGATTTCTCCCGCCTCCCCGGACCGAACGCCGACCTGTGGGACTGGCAGCTGCTGGCCGCCTGCCGCGGAGTCGACAGCTCCCTCTTCTTCCACCCGGAAGGCGAGCGGGGCGCGGCCAGGAGTGCGCGCGAGGCCTCGGCTAAAGAGGTCTGCATGCGCTGCCCGGTGCGTTCGGAATGCGCGGCGCACGCACTCGCCGTCCGCGAGCCCTACGGGGTCTGGGGAGGGCTCACCGAGGACGAACGCGAGGAGCTGATGGGCCGCGCACGCCACCGCCTGATCCCCGCCTCCAGCACGATCGGCCCCCTCCCTCCGCACTGACGGCCGGCCGGACGCCCGACGCACACACCCTCGAAGCGGACACCCCCGACGAACATCCATCCGAAGAATCGTTGCCTCGTATCCGCGCGCGCTTCCGGGCGTGTCGCGACCGACTCCGGTCCGGGCCGTCACCCGTCCGGCCGTACACCCCCGTACGGTCAGCGCGCGGCGGCCCGCACCAGCTCGCCCAGGGTCGCCGCCACGGCCGGTACGCGCGCCAGGTCCGGCAGGGTCAGCGCCACGATCTCCCGCTCCACGACCGGCTCCACGGCCAGGATGCTCACGCCCTTCGCCCGTACGGACTCCACCGCCAGCTCCGGCAGCACCGCCACCCCCAGCCCCGCGCCGACCAGTCCCACCACGGCCGGGTAGTCGTCGGTGGCGAAGTCGATCCGCGGGGTGAACCCCGCCCCCTCGCACACCTCCACCAGGTGGCGGCGGCAGCGCGGGCAGCCCGCGATCCACGGCTCCCCGGCCAGCTCCGCCATGCCCACCCGCCCGGCGCCGGCCAGCGCGTGGCCCTCGGGAACCAGCCCGACGAGCCGGTCGGTCAGCAGCGGCGTGACGACCAGGTCCTCCCACTCGGCCGCGCTGCCCGCCGCCGGTCCGTCCCCTCCGTACCGGAAGGCCAGCGCCACGTCGCAGTCGCCCTCGCGCAGCATCTCCACCGACCGCGGCGGCTCCGCCTCGACGAGGGAGATACGGGTCCCCGGGTGCTCGGCGCGCATCGCCGCGAGCGCCGTCGGCACCAGCGTGGAGCTGCCGCTCGGGAAGGAGACGAGCCTGACCCGCCCCGCGCGCAGCCCGGCGATGGCCGCGACCTCCTCCTCGGCGGCCGTCAGCCCGGCCAGGATCCCGGCGGCGTGCCGCACCAGCGCCTCGCCCGCCTGGGTCAGCCGCATCTCGCGGCCGGTGCGCACGAGCAGCGGGGTGCCGGCTGACTGTTCCAGCGCCTTCATCTGCTGGGAGACGGCGGGCTGGGTGCAGCCGAGCTCGCGGGCGGCGGCGGAGAAGGAACCGGTCCCGGCGACAGCGCGCAGGATCCGCAGGTGGCGTGCCTCAATCACCCTTCGAGCATAAGGCCGGCTTTGATCCTGGCGCCAATATCCCGCCGCCGCTTTGGGCAAGGACGACCGGGGACGGACGGGGGCCGACGCGGGCGGCTATTTTGCGCACATGACGACTGCGCTGATCACTGGATCCACGGCGGGCATCGGTGCCGCCTTCGCCCGGCGGCTCGCCTCCCAGGGCCACAACCTCGTACTGGTGGCCCGCGACACCGAGCGGCTGGCCGAGCAGGCCACCGAACTGCACGACCGGCACGGCATCGAGGCCGAGGTACTGGCCGCGGACCTGTCCACCGAGGAGGGCATCGCATCCGTCGAGACCCGTCTCGGGGACCGTACGCACCCGGTCGACCTGCTCGTCAACAACGCGGGCTTCGGCAACAAGGGCCGCTACCTCGAGGTCTCGATGGCCGACGAGCTGACCATGCTGAAGGTGCACATCGAGGCGGTGCTGCGGCTGACCTCGGCGGCGACGGAGTCGATGCGCTCGCGCGGCCGCGGCGGGGTCATCAACGTGGCCTCGGTGGCCGCCTTCGTACCGCGCGGCACCTACGGCGCCAGCAAGGCCTGGGTCGTGCAGTTCACCCAGGGCGCGGCGCGGGACCTCGGCGGGACCGGGGTGCGCCTGATGGCCCTGTGCCCCGGCTTCGTGCGGACCGAGTTCCACCAGCGGGCCGGCATGGGCACGGACAACATCCCGGGCTGGCTGTGGCTGGACGCGGACAAGCTGGTGGCCGCCGCGCTGGCCGACCTGGCGCGCGGCAGGACCGTGTCGATCCCGGACCCGCGCTACAAGGCGCTGATGGGCGTGGTGAAGCTGACGCCGCGCGGACTGCTGGGCGGCGTCTCCTCGCGGACGGGCCGCAAGTACGGGCCCCAGTGAGCGCGGAGCCCGTCGGCTGATCTGGCGACCTGCCGGGCGATCTGCCGGTGACCCGCCGGTAGACCGGCCGAATGGGGGAATTATTCCTAAAATGGACATGTCCCATCCAGCCCGGGAGACGGCCATGACATTCGTACAGATCATCGATTACAAGACGCGCCGGCAGGACGACCTCAACAGGCTGCTGGACCAGTACGTCTCGCAGAGCCAGGGCAAGCGCACCGTCACCCACAGCGTCGTGGGCAAGGACCGCGAAGCCGACGACCACTACGTGGACATGGTCGAATTCCCCTCGTACGAAGACGCCATGAAGAACTCTCAGCTCCCGGAAACGGACAGGATGTTCCAGGAGATGATGTCCCTCTGCGAGGGGATGCCCACCTTCACCAACCTGGACGTCGTCCGTGACGAGCACCTCAACACGCGGCTGGCGAACCGCATGTTCGAGGAGATGGCGATGAAGGGCGACATGTCGGTCGCCGACGAGATCTTCGCGCCGGACTACCGCGACCACGACATCGGGAACCCCCAGGACAAGACCGGTCCCGAAGGGATGCGCGAGGACGTGGAGATGTGGCGGGGCGGCTTCGACTTCACCTTCACCCGCAACGCGCAGATGGCCCAGGACGACTACGTCACCACGCTGTGGACCTGGGAGGGCACGCACAAGGGCGAGTTCATGGGCATCGCCCCGACCGGCAAGAGCTGCACGATGACCGGTACGACCGTCTTCCGTTGCGAGGACGGAATGATCAAGGAAGGCTGGTGGCACTACGACGCCATGGGCCTCATGAAGCAGCTGGGCGCCATGTAGCCGCAACGCCGCACGCCGCACACGCAAAGGCCCTGGTCACCACCGCTCGGCAGTGGTGACCAGGGCCTTTTCACGCGTCAGGCGCGAAGGGCGGCGCGTCAGGCGTCAGCCCGCTGGCCTCAGTGGCTGTGGCCGTGACCGTGGCCGTGACCGGCCTCGGCCTCTTCCTCGGCCGGCTTCTCGACGACCAGGGTCTCGGTCGTGAGCAGCAGGGAGGCGATGGACGCGGCGTTCTCCAGCGCGGAGCGGGTGACCTTGACCGGGTCGATGACGCCGGCCTTGACCAGGTCGCCGTACTCGCCGGTGGCGGCGTTGAAGCCCTGGCCCTTGTCGAGCTCGGCGACCTTCGAGGTGATGACGTAGCCCTCGAGGCCGGCGTTCTCGGCGATCCAGCGCAGCGGCTCGACCGCGGCGCGGCGGACGACCGCGACACCCGTGCCCTCGTCGCCGGCCAGGCCGAGGTTGCCCTCGAGGACCTTGACGGCGTGGACGAGCGCGGAGCCACCGCCGGAGACGATGCCCTCCTCGACCGCGGCGCGGGTCGCCGAGATGGCGTCCTCGAGGCGGTGCTTCTTCTCCTTCAGCTCCACCTCGGTGGCGGCGCCGACCTTGATGACGCAGACGCCGCCGGCGAGCTTCGCCAGGCGCTCCTGCAGCTTCTCGCGGTCCCAGTCGGAGTCCGTGGACTCGATCTCGGCCTTGATCTGGTTGACGCGGCCCGCGACGTCAGCGGCGTTGCCGCCGCCGTCGACGATGGTCGTGTCGTCCTTGGAGATGGTCACGCGGCGGGCGGAGCCCAGCACGTCCAGACCGGCCTGGTCGAGCTTGAGGCCGACCTCCTCGGCGATGACGGTGGCACCGGTGAGGGTCGCCATGTCCTGGAGCATCGCCTTGCGGCGGTCACCGAAGCCGGGGGCCTTGACCGCGACCGCGTTGAAGGTGCCGCGGATCTTGTTGACGACGAGGGTGGAGAGGGCCTCGCCCTCGACGTCCTCGGCGATGATCAGCAGCGGCTTGGAGCCACCCGCCTGGATGACCTTCTCCAGCAGCGGCAGGAGGTCCTGGATGGAGGAGATCTTGCCCTGGTTGATCAGGATGTACGGGTCGTCGAGGACGGCCTCCATACGCTCCTGGTCGGTGACCATGTAGGGGGAGAGGTAGCCCTTGTCGAAGGCCATGCCCTCGGTGAACTCGAGCTCCAGGCCGAAGGCGTTGGACTCCTCGACGGTGATGACACCGTCCTTGCCGACCTTGTCCATCGCCTCGGCGATGAGCTCGCCGACCTGGGCGTCCTGCGCGGAGAGCGCGGCCACGGCGGCGATGTCGGACTTGTCCTCGATCGGGCGGGCGGTCGCGAGGAGCTCCTCGGACACGGCCTTGACCGCGGCGTCGATGCCCTTCTTCAGGGCGGCCGGGGAGGCGCCGGCGGCGACGTTGCGCAGACCCTCGCGGACCAGCGCCTGGGCCAGCACGGTCGCGGTGGTGGTGCCGTCACCCGCGATGTCGTTGGTCTTGGTCGCCACCTCCTTCACCAGCTGCGCGCCCAGGTTCTCGTACGGGTCGTCCAGCTCGACCTCGCGGGCGATGGTGACACCGTCGTTGGTGATGGTGGGGGCGCCGAACTTCTTGTCGATGACGACGTTGCGGCCCTTGGGGCCGATCGTCACCTTGACCGTGTCGGCAAGCTTGTTGACGCCGCGCTCGAGGGCGCGACGGGCGTCCTCGTCGAACTTCAGGATCTTCGCCATGGGAGCGGTTCAGCCCTCTCGAAAAATCGGGTTTAACGAACCGCGCCCCTCGCCGCCCGGCAAATCAGCGGGGTGACCAGGGGCGCAGCTCAAGCAAACTTCGTGAAGCGAATTACTTCTCGACGATCGCGAGCACGTCGCGAGCCGAGAGGACGAGGTACTCCTCGCCGCTGTACTTCACTTCGGTGCCGCCGTACTTGCTGTACAGCACGATGTCGCCGACGCTGACGTCCAGCGGGAGACGCTGGCCGTCCTCGAAGCGGCCCGGGCCCACCGCGAGGACGACGCCCTCCTGGGGCTTCTCCTTCGCGGTGTCCGGGATGACCAGGCCGGAGGCCGTGGTCTGCTCGGCGTCGAGCGGCTGGACCACAATGCGGTCCTCAAGCGGCTTGATGGCAACCTTGGAGCTGGCGGTCGTCACGATCCGACCTCCCCCTTCGGAGATCCGGGGTTAACTGTCTGAGGTGGCGACCAGGTCGATCCGTCGTCGCGGGTGCCGGACCTGCCTGTCGCTGTGTTGGCACTCACCAGGGGCGAGTGCCAGGTGCGAGACTATTCCGGCGATTAGCACTCGGTCAAGCGGAGTGCCAACACGGACCGTCGGTTCCACGTATTCCGGCCGCCGAACCCCCCGTTCGGCTGAACACCGACCCTTCGGGCCCGTCCGCCGGGCAAGGAACCACAGGGGGGGTGTGAACGTCTTAGACGATATGAAGATAAAGCGCCTCAATGCCGAGCAGAACGGCCCCAGGTCGACCGCTGCGACGACCCCGGCCGCTCCGGGCGGCGCACCGTCTTCTCCTCCCCCTCCCCCCGCGCGTTCATCCGCCCCGCCGCCGCCCCCTCCGCAGCCGGAGGCGGGCGCCCTCGCCGGCGGCGGCGTCCCGTGCGCGGCCTGAGGCCCCTGACGGTGGCGGGCGCCCGCCGCCGCACCGAAGCGCTGCTGCTGCTCCTGGTCATCGGCATCGCCGTGTTCGGCCACGTCAGCGCCGGGCTCGCCATGAACGGCGAGCTGCCGCAGCACCTCACCAGCTTCGTCATCAGCATGACGCTGCTGTCCCTGGTGGGACACCTGGGCATCCGCCGGTTCGCGGCGTACGCGGATCCGCTGGTCTTCCCGCTCGCCATGCTGCTGACGGGACTCGGGCTGGTGCTGATCCACCGGCTCGACCAGGGCTACATCGAGCGCTGGGACTCGACGGCCAACGCGCCCGACCAACTGCTGTGGACGGTGGTCGGGGTCGCCGCCTGCCTCCTCGTGGTGGCGCTGCTGCGGGACCACCGGCTGCTCCAGCGCTTCATCTACATCACCATGGCCGTCGCGCTGGTGCTGCTGATCGCCCCGGCGTTCTTCGGCGCGGACACGTACGGCGCGAAGCGCTGGATCATCCTGTTCGGCTTCTCGCTCCAGCCCGGCGAGTTCGTGAAGATCATGATCGCCGTCTTCTTCGCCGGCTACCTGGTCGTCCACCGGGACTCGCTGGCCCTGACGGGCCGCAGGTTCCTGGGCGTGCGGCTGCCCCCCATGCGTCAGCTCGGACCGATCATCACGGTGTGGATCCTGTCGCTGCTCGTCCTGGTCTTCGAGCGCGACCTCGGCACGTCGCTGATCTTCTTCGGCGTCTTCGTGGTGATGCTGTACGTCGCCACCGAGCGCACCAGCTGGATCGTGTGCGGCCTGCTCATGGCGGCGGCGGGAGCCTTCGTGGTGGGTTCGACCGAACCCCACGTCAAGGCGCGCGTCGCGGCCTGGCTGAACCCGCTGGCGATCTACTCGCCGAACCCGCCGCCGGGCCTGAACTCGGAGCAGTCCGCGCAGGCGCTGTTCAGCTTCGGCACCGGCGGCGTCTCGGGCACGGGCCTCGGCCTGGGCCACCCGGAGCTGATCAAGTTCGCGGGCCGCAGCGACTTCATCCTGACGACGGTCGGCGAGGAGCTCGGCCTGGCGGGGGTCATGGCCGTCCTGCTCGTCTACGCCCTGCTGGTCCAGCGGGGCCTGCGCATGGCGCTGGCCGCGCGGGACCCCTTCGGCAAGCTGCTGGCGGTGGGCCTGGCGGCGGCACTGGCGCTCCAGGTGTTCGTGGTCGCCGGCGGCGTCACGGGCCTGATCCCCCTGACCGGCAAGGCGCTCCCCTTCCTGGCGAAGGGCGGCTCCTCCCTCCTGGCCAACTGGATCATGATCGCCCTGCTCCTGCGCATCAGCGACAGCGCGGAACGCCAACGCGAGGCCGATGCCCTCGGCCCGGCGGAGACCACGATCACCCCGGTGGTCGCGGGGGTGGGGAGGGCCTAGGGGGTGTCCGCACAGTAGCGCCGGCCGCCCGAAGGGCGGGCCCTGCGGCGTCTGGTGCCGTGCATCGCAAGGCGGAGGGCCGCCCGCGTACTGGACGTACTCGGGCGG